>CALLXS010000019.1 GCA_937875295.1 uncultured bacterium
TATTTGTAACTTTGCAAAATTTTTTTAATAAATATTTAATAAGGTAAATTAATATGATAAGGAATATATTTCTGTATCTAATTATAATCGGATTTTGTAGCCTAGATTTGAGCGCAAATGTTCAAAGTACGGATCTTAAGAAAATCATCCCTAATTTTGAGCAAACCGATATGTATAAGCTTAGAGAAAAATATGAAGAAGTTTGGAAAGGAGTTCCAAATAACAAACGCAAAGGCTGGAAACAATTTAAAAGATGGGAATATTTCTGGACGCAAAGACTATTCCCTAATGGTGACTATAGAAGTGCAATAGATATTTACAGCAACGTATTTAATAAGTACCAATTTGAAAAGAATGAAAAGCTTCAAAGCAACTCTTGGAGATTAATTGGTCCTATTAATCCACCTGTAAAATATAATGCCACTGATAATATTGGAATAGGTAGAGTAAATATAGTTAGATTTCACCCAACAAATCCAGATATTATATGGATAGGTGCAGCTACCGGTGGCGTATGGGTTACTAAAGATGCAGGCAAGACTTGGACTACATTCCCATTTACTCAATTTCTTTCGCTCGGTGTGTCTGACATAGCTATTTCTCCTACTGATCCAAATATAGTCTACGTAGCCACTGGTGATGCTGATGGCTCATTAGGTACTGGTGGAAATTTCTATAGTATCGGTGTAATTAAAACAACCGACGGAGGAAATACTTGGAAAGTTACTAATTTAGCAAATCAGCTTGCTGATAATAATGTAATAAGCAGATTAAAAGTACATGCAAAAGACCCTAATATTGTATTAGCAGCTACTAATGGAGGCATTTTAAAAACTATCGACGGTGGAAATACTTGGGAACAGAAAATCACAAGTAACTTCCGTGATATGGAAGTAAAACCAGATGATAATAATTATGTATATGCTGCTACTTCAAGTAGATACGCTAACTCAAATAGTATATTCATAAGCAAAGATTTTGGAGATAATTGGGAACAATCAATAAATATCGCAGGTGCTGGTAGGATACAGCTTGCTGTATCTCCAAAGGCTCCAGAAAATATTTATGTACTGTCATCTGCTACGTATCATGATGGTTTTCATTCATTCATTGTATCTTCTGATGCCGGAAAAACTTATGGCGTAATGAGCGATTCTACTTCAGGCAACCCTCTAAGTTGGGCAGGCGGTAATTTAAGCGAAAACAGAAGAGGACAATCTTCTTATGATTTATGCATAGCAGTAGCTCCATACAGCAAAGATGCTGTAATTATTGGGGGAATAGAAAATCATAGCTCATCTGATATGGGAGCAAATTGGTCTAGAACTTCAAATTTAAGAGGCTTACCGCTTTCTGAAATTCACGTCGATATGCACGATTTAGAATATCATCCAATTACAGAAGAATTATATTGCTGTAATGATGGAGGTATTTATGTATCTAAAGATGAAGGAAATACCTGGATTAATCTTTCTAATGGAATATCTATCACTCAATTTTATAGAATTGCTCAGAGTCAAACTAACCCAGAATTTATTATTGCAGGAGCTCAAGATAACGGTACTTCACTCTATATTAATGGCGAGTGGAATCAATTATATGGTGGCGATGGAATGGATTGTGCTATTGATGCACGCACTGATAATACAATTTGGTTCTCAATATATAATGGCACAGTATTAAAAAGTAAAACTGCTGGGAAAAATTATGAATTAGTATGCTATCCAAAGCTAACTGATGGTGTCGATGGTGCATGGATTACACCATTTGTATTAGATAATACTGATCCTGATGTAGCATATATTGGATTTGCTAATATATGGAAAACTCTTAACGGTGGGTCTTCTTGGCAAAAAATGACAGATTTTGGCAAATATAGTGACTTATTTAACGGTATTAAAATCTCCGATGTAGATAGAAATTATGTTTATGCTTGGAAAAGAAATTCATTGTATTTATCTAAAAATGCTGGCAGTAGCTGGGAATTACTTCCTACTCTTGAGAGTAATCAAATAACTTCAGTTTCTGTTCATCCGACAGATCCTAATAAATTCTGGTATACAGTATCAGGATTCAATGCACAAAGAAAAGTATTTTATTTCAATGGTAATGAATTTATAAATTTGACAGGTAACTTACCAAATGTACCTGTGAATTTCTCAGTTTCCCAGAAAAATACTAATAATAGAATTTATATAGGTACTGATATTGGTGTATTTTACACTGATAATGAATCAAATCAATGGACAAATATGAATGATAATTTGCCAAATCTAATTATTAATGATATGCAAATTTTCTATGGTTCGGAAGTACCAAAATTAACAGTAGGTACTTATGGAAGAGGCATTTGGACTACTGACTTAAATTTATGTAATAACGAATCAATCGCAATTTCACCTGACACAAATATTAGCAAATGTCCGCACGAAGAAGTTACTCTCACTGCAAATGGCGATTATGATAACTATTTATGGTCGAATGGTGAAACAACTAAAAGCATTAAAGTAAAAAATGAAGGAATGTATTCTGTTTCTTCAAACAAAAATGGTTGCACTTCTAGATCTAAGGCAATTAAAGTTACTAATTTATATTCTCCTTCAATAAATATTTCTATTAGAAACAACATAAGCCCATGTATTGGTGATACATTGACTTTAGTAGCATCTAATGGTTTTGTCACTTATAATTGGTCGACAGGAGAGACTACAAGAGATATCCAAGTTACTAAATCAGGTACATATAAAGTAATAGGGCAAAGAGCAAACCAACCTTGCGAATCTCATTCTCAAGATTTAGAATTAGTTTTCATGCCTAAGCCAGAATCAGTGGATTTCGAAGTACAAGGTAGAAATTTAGTTGCTCAGGATATGGCTAAATACCAATGGTATAAAAACGGAGAAATAATATTTGGTGCTAATGAAAAAGTATATGTAATTCCTGAGACAGACGTAGAGGAAGCTCTTTATAAAGTATTTGGATCTAATGAAAATGGTTGTGGTGAATTTTCTGCAGAAAAATCAGCTAAATTTACAAATGTCATTGAGACATTCACTAATGTATATTCAATCTATCCAAACCCTTCAAAAGGTATTTTCAATTTTGAATTATTCTGCGAAAGTGGCGATAAAGTAGAATATTCTATTTCTGATGCCTCCGGGAAAATTGTTCTTGAATTTAATCAAACAATTAATAGCAATACGTTTAATAAAAATATTAATTTATCAAGCTACCCAGATGGAGCTTACTTAATGAAAGTAACCCTAAATGGTAAACAAAAGATATTAAAATTAATAAAAAAATAATCTCAATTTATAATATGTGGCGGAATGAAGAATTTCGCCACATATTTAGTTTTATTCTTTACATACTCAATTAACAATTTAAATTAATTACTAAAAATAAAGTAAAATGTATGCATTTATAGAAGGTAAACTTCATTCTAAGCAAGCCAATGAAACAATTATTAATTGCTCTGGAGTAGGGTATTATTTACTTAATTCTATTCAAACATACGATTCTCTACCAGAAATAGGCGAAAATGTATTATTACATACTCATTTAATAGTTCGTGAAGATGCTCAACTTTTATATGGTTTTTACACAATAGATGAGTTAGAATTATTTAAATTACTAATTTCAATTAATGGAATTGGACCCAAAATAGCCTTAGGTATATTATCTTCTATTACTGCTCCTGAATTACATTCAGCAATAAATAAAAATGATTTAAACAAATTAACGAAATTGCCCGGAGTTGGGAAAAAGACTGCTGAAGTACTACTTGTACATTTACGAGATAAAATAAAAAAATTAGCAATTACCGATACTGACCTAACTGCTACACATAAGAATGAAAGCAAATCTAAATTATTTGACGAGGCGATATCTGCATTAATCTCACTTGGATATACAAAATCCATTGCAGAAAAAGCTGTTCATCAGTCTTTAGATGAATTTAACTCTCTTCAAAATCAAAATATTGAGAGCTTAATTCGATTAGCTCTTAAATTTGCAATGAAATAATAAAAAGTATCATTAGAAAGTCTAAATTATGATTTTAGTTATACCTTCTATTCAATTAATCAATGGCGAATGCGGTGATGAAATCTCCGGTTTTAGTGCAGAATGCGGAGTGTATGATATTTTCAAAAAAAGCCCGCAAGACTTAATAAAATTATGGCGACGCGAGAACGCAAAAACAATTCACATAAATAATGTTGATTCATTTTTAAATTTAGATCATTCCCAAAATTTAGATATTATTAACAATTTTAGCTCACTAACTGAAATTCCGATTAGCTTATTTCATTATTATAAAAATATTGATACATGCGAATCACTTTTAAAATCTGAAATTTATCGTGTTTTCATAGGAACTATGCTATTTGATGACATTAAAAATTCAAAGGAGTTAGTTCAGAAATATACTACTTCGAGGATTTGTGCTAATTTGCTTACAGATGGTACTGATGCAATTTTTTTAAATAATAATACTAAAGTCCCTGTAAAAGAAGTTCTTGAAATATTTAAAGAAATTGGTATTCATAGGATACTTTATAACTGCACCTATCCATTAAATGAAATTACATTAGAAGAAATCAAGAAAATCTCCAAGATAAATAAAGATTTTAACTTCAAAATATCTTTAAATTGTGGTGCAATTCATCCAAAAGATTTATGGTTACTTAATGAAAATGCCGGCTATGGGATAGATTCCGTAATTGTAGGCAGAGCATTATATCAAAATAATTTCCCATGCCAAATGATTTGGAGATTAGTCGAAGAGGAATTAGAACCAGAAATCTTAAAATCAAGTAAATAATCAATTTATTGTTTATTTTTCCTATTTTTCAAAATTAAAAATGTATATCCCTACTACTTATAATGAATTAACCAAGTTAGGAATTAAGCAACTTGATATAATTTTTATTACCGGCGATGTATATATTGATGTATCAAATGATGGAGTCGCATTATTATCTAAGTATTTAATTAGCAAGGGATTTACGGTAGGAATAATTTCACAACCTAATTTAGATAATGATTTTGATATAAGTAGATTAGGCGAACCCAAACTCTTCTGGGGAGTAAGCGCCGGATGCGTAGATTCTATGGTAGCAAATTATACTTCACTTAATAAACCTCGTCAAAAGGATGATTTAACGCCCGGCGGAATTAACAATAAACGTCCTGACAGAGCTACAATTCAATATGTGAATTTGATAAAGAAGTATTATAAATCAAGGAAACCAATTATTATTGGAGGAATAGAGGCAAGTCTAAGAAGAATATCTCACTATGATTATTGGACTGATTCTATCCGCAGATCTATTTTAATCGATTCTAAAGCTGATGTTTTAATTTATGGTATGGCTGAAAAGGCAATATTTGAATATGCAAATTCTGTAAAAAATAATACAGATTATAAGCATATCAAAGGACTTTGCTATTTAAGCAATATACCTCCTATAGATTCAAATTTTATTGAATTACCTGATTATCAAACAGTTAAAAGTGATAAAAATGAATTTACTAAAATGTTTAATTTATTTTATCAAAACTGTGACCCAATTTCTGCCAAAGGACTATATCAAAAAACCGATAATAGATATTTAATACATAATCCTCCACAAAATCACCTTACAACTGAAGAAATTGATGAAATTTATTCCTTAGATTTTGAGCATAATGTCCATCCATATTACAAAGAAATGGGGAAAATACCTGCTCTCGACACAATTCAATTTTCAATAACAACACATAGAGGTTGCTTTGGCGAATGTAATTTTTGTGCTATAGCAGTTCATCAAGGGCGAACAATTATTAGCAGAAGTAAGGAATCGATATTAAGCGAAATAAGAGAAATCACAAAAAATAAATTTTTCAAAGGAATTATTTCAGATTTAGGTGGGGCAACAGCTAATATGTATTCTATGAATTGCGATATTCAATGTAAATTTGGCTCTTGCAAAAATAAAAGTTGTGTGTCTCCAGTTCATTGCAAAAATATGCCTATTAACCATAAACCGATAATTGATTTGTTAAAAGAAGCGAGGAAAATACCAGGTGTGAAAAAAATATTCATTAGCTCAGGTATTCGCTACGATATGATAATCGACGATAAAAAATACGGAAATGAGTATTTAAAAGCGGTACTAAATCATCATATTTCTGGGCAAATGAAAATTGCACCGGAACATATTAATGCAAATGTTCTCAAATTAATGAATAAACCTAAGAATGACAAATTGATAGAATTCATAGAAAAATTTAAAGCAATTAATAAAGAATTAGATAAAAAGCAATTTCTTACATATTATTTCATAGCTGCACACCCCGGAGCAGGCGAGAAAGAAAATTCCGAATTAAAAGATTTTATAAAAACTCAATTAAATTTCTCTCCTGAGCAAATTCAAGTATTTTCTCCTACTCCTTCGACTTACTCTACTCTGCAATACTATACAATGAAATCAAATATTGATGAATCAAATATTTTCGTAGAGAAGAAAAATAGCCTAAAAGCTAAACAAAAGTCTGATTTGCAATCAAATTACCCAATACAAAAGAATAATAAAACGATTGAGAAAAAAAATGATCAAAAGAAAAAGAATAGGTATAGCGGGCGGTAGCTATAATCCCATTCATTTAGGACATTTAATTATTATTGAGAGATTTCGAGAACAACTCTCTCTCGATTTAGTTAAAATTATCCCGGCAAATATTTCTCCATCAAAGATCAATAATTCTGATATTTATATTTCTGACAATGACAGAAAAAGCATTATTGAACTTGCAATTATTGATAATCCGTTTGTCGAAATGGATACTTTTGAAATCGATTCTGATGGTGTTTCATATACTATCGACACTCTCGAATTTCTAAAAAATAAATATAAAGAAACTGATTTTTTCTTACTTATAGGCGAAGATCAAGCAATTAATTTTGATAAATGGAAGAGATGGGAAGAAATTGCTCAAATCACTCAAATTTGCGTAGCTCCGAGGAATACTAAATCGTTTGATAAAAATAAAATTGATGATATTTTCTCAGAAATTGAGAAGCATCCAATTATTCTAAATTCTCCTCTGATTGAAATATCCTCTACAGAAATAAGAAATAGAATAAAAAAAGATATGGATTTCCGATATTTAGTCCCTAAAGAAGTAGAAAAATATATTATCGAACATCATCTTTTTAAGTAAGGTCAATATAAATCATATATTTATTAAATATTGTTATTTAAATTTACTAGCGAAATCTACTAAAAAGTATTTATTTATATTAATAATAAATTTAAAGCTTGTAATAAAATAAAATTTTCCTTAATTTTACATATATAAATTATTCACAATATAATTCAAATTCATTATGGGATTTATTAAATATCTTAAAGGTTTCTCTGACGAAGAGTCTTTATATATTGATAACATAATTCAAAATTTTACTGAAGATGAAAAGGAAATGTTCTTGTCGAAATATCATGTAAAGAGGAAAACGCCTCTCACATATATTTTGCTTGCGTTGCTTGGATTTATTGGATTTGGAGGTATACACCGATTTTATATCGAGGATATCGGCATGGGATTACTAGAATTCTTCACTATTGGTGGATTTTTAGTTGGGACTTTAGTAGATATTATTAATTATAAAAAAAATATAACAAGGGCTAACTTCAGAATAGCAGAAGTACAAGCTTTTGAAACAAAAAATTATCTTTACGATCTTAATAATTATAATCCAGCTATCAGAGAAAAGCAATCAACAGATACAAAGAAAATAACAGACTAACTCTTAAATTTTAGCGTTATATTATTCAAAAATATTGAAATATAATTTATTTTCTCTTTACTAATTTACAAATCGATTCCACATGATATGTATGTGGGAATAAATCTACCGGTGTCATCTCTTCAATAATGTATTTTTCTTTCATCAACTCCAAATCACGAGCTTGAGTGGTCGGATTGCATGACACATATACGACTTTTTCAGGTGAAATTTCAAGAATATGCTCGACTACGTTTTTATGCATTCCAGCTCTTGGTGGGTCTACAATAACTACGTCGGGTTTAGGCAGAGCATTCAATAAATCTGGTAATTGCTTTTTATGTAAATCTTCGCAATAAAATTCTGCATTAATTACATTATTTCTCTTTGCATTTATTTTTGCATCATCAATAGCTGATTCTACTAATTCTACTCCAATAATCTTTTTGCAATTTCGTGAAGCTGGTAATGTAATTGACCCAGCACCACAATATAAATCCCAAACAATTTCATTCCCATTTAGGTCAGCAGATTCTATGATTTTTTGTATAAATTGATTTAATTGTGATGAATTTGTCTGAAAAAAAGATTGCGGAGAAATTCTATAATCTATGTCTAGGATTTTTTCATTGATGAAACCGCTACCTTTAATTAATTCTATTTTTTGAATATCCACAGGAGAATGAGTGGAATTTATGCCCCATAGAAGAGTATCATTTTCAGTAAAATGCTTAGAAAATTCATTTTTATAGTAATCAATAAACTTTTCATCTGATTTGCTTTCAGGCAAATTAGTGATTATCATTGCCATTAATGCATCATTTGCAAAAGAATATCTAAGCAAGAAATTCCTAAAAAATCCTGTATGTTCTTTATGATTATATGCAGTAGAACCTGATTTTTCAGTTGCAATTTTTAGAATATTATATATTTTATCAGCTCTTTTGTGTTGAAGTTTGCAAGATTCAATTTCTAGTACTTTATCAAATCTCCCAGGAGAATGCAAACCGCAAGCAAAGTCTTTTCTTCTAGCAATTATTTCATCATCAGAAATTTCATCTTTAAGTAGCCACCTTGATGCAGAAAAAGAAAATTCCATTTTATTGCGGTAATTAAACGCTAAAGGCGAAGCAAGAGTATCATTTATTTTTTTTATATCAATTTTCCCTATCCGGACTAAAGAGTCAACTACAATTTGCTTTTTTTGAATTAATTGCTCGCTATATGTTGTATTTTGCCACGAACACCCCCCGCACACAACAAAATATTGGCAATCTGCCTTAATTCTGTGTGCTGATGGTTCGATAAGCTCATTAATTACCCCTTCATAGTAATTTCGCTTCCGGCGAGTAATTAATGCGTTTATTTTATCTCCCGGCACGGCATATTTGATAAAAAATACTGCTCCATCTTTTTTAGCAATTGCATTTCCCCCATAAGCCAATGAGTCAATATTTAATTCTATTGTATCATTTTTTTTCAATCTCTTAAGCCTTTAACTTTTAGTACTGATAATAATTTACTCTTTCTCTAAAAATTTTTTCATTCTCGAAATACATTTTTCTCTGCCTATTAATTCCATCGTCTCGAACATTCCAGCTCCTATAGATTTTCCTGTAATCATCAACCTAAGAGGGTGAATAACTTCTTTCATTTTTATTCCATTCTCTTCGCAATATTTTTTAGTAGTGGAGTGTAATTCATCATGAGTAAAATCCTTGCATTTCTCAAGTTCAAACACCAGAGGCAAGATAATATTTTTCTTATCAGCATTCCAATGTTTTTCTAAGTAATCTTGCTCATATTCTATTTCATCATTAAAGAAATATGGTGCATAATTAGGAATTTCTGATATAAAATGAACTCTTTCCCTTAGAGCATAAGCAACTTTATTTAACCAATTTAAATCATATCCGGTTTTTTCGATTTTCAATAATTCTTCGTTCAGCATTTTGCCCATTTCTTCTGGCGATAATTTCTGTAAATATTGGAAATTAAACCAATCTAATTTTTGTAAATCAAATACCGCCCCGGCTTTATTTACTTTCTCTAAATTAAATAAATCAATTAATTCCTGAAAATCATAAATTTCTCTATCACCAGTGGGATTCCACCCCAAGAGTGCAACGAAATTAATAAAAGCATCTTTAATATATTTCTCTCTAAAGTCTTCAACTGCAACGCTTCCGGTACGTTTGCTCAATTTTGTTTTATCTTTATTAAGCAAAAGCGGTAAATGAGCAAATTCCGGCTGCTCCCAACCAAATGCTTTATATAGAATACAATGTTTTGGAGTAGAAGGCAACCATTCTTCCCCACGAATCACATGCGTGATGCCCATTAAATGGTCATCTACAAGATGTGCTAAATGATATGTAGGGAAACCATCGCTTTTTATTAAGATTTGGTCATCAACTTCATTAGAACTTATTTTCACTTCCCCACGAATTATATCTTTAAAGATTATTTCTTCATTATCTGGGACAAGCATTCTAATTACATAAGGAATGCCTGCGTTTATTAGCTCTATTGCTTTATCCATTCCCAATGTAATAGAATTTTTCATATTCATTCTATCATAGCGATAATCGCCTTGATTCCCAGCTTGTAGTTTTTCTCGCATTGCATCTAATTCTTCAGCTGTATCAAATGCATAGTATGCCTTGCCATTATTAAGCAAAATATGAATATGTTCTAAATAAATATTAGTTCTTTGTGACTGAATATAAGGACCAAATTCTCCACCTTTAGTCGGGCTTTCATCAACGATTATACCAGCCCATTCGAGCATTGAAATTAAATTTTCGGTAGCATTCTCTACAAACCTCGAGCGGTCAGTATCTTCTATCCTCAAAATCATTTTCCCATTATGATGCTTAGCAAATAAGTAATTATATAGTGCAGTTCTTAGACCTCCTACATGTAGATAACCTGTAGGAGACGGAGCGAATCTAACTCTTACGGACATATTATTTTTCCCAATTGAAGAAATTTACAAATTAACGATTTGCAAATTACTAATTTTTTACAAATTTGATGATAAAATTAATTAATTACATTTTTAATATATACTATCGAATTTAAAATTGGAATGAGCGTTCAATTATAATTCGTTAAGCAATATTCTCCAGATTTTTAAAAAGCAATTAATTGCTTTTAGGCATTCCACCAAATTTGACACCTAAAGACAAAGTGAAGTATGATTTAATTGGTTCGCCCTCATCTTTGGCAATTATATTCATAAAATTATATTTTGCTTCAAGTAATAATGTCGTGATAATAATATTAAATTCGATACCAGCTCCAATGCCAGCTCCAATTCGTGAATATCCGGGGTTTTGGTCGCTAATTTTTAAATCTAGTGGCATTCCTACACCGCTATACATATAATTTACAGTATTTTTATTATAATTATATGTGAGCTCTCCTAATAAATAAGCACCAATTGCCGAATTTATGAAATAATAATCTAAGCCTGCACTTATTGGGAATAAATCTTGACTAACTTCCAATTCTGCGACTTGATTCCCTGAATTATCTTTTACCGCTACTTTATTCTGAGGAAAGCGATTCCAAGCAAATCCCCCATGCAAAACAAAATCGCTAGATAATGGCAATATTATTTTTGCTCCAATATGATAACCGAGTGCTGCTGCATCTTTTAGAAGATCTACATTCTGGTTGAGCGTATTAGAAAATATTTTGTCTGAATTATATACACTACTCATTTTGTCATTTGGTGTAGATAGCCCACCAAAGATTGCAATTCCATTATTAGCAAATGTATCATTATTGCTAAGGGTAATCAATACTATTAATATTGGGATTATATATTTTTTCATATAAGTTATAAATATAAAATAAAATATTTTATAATAATTAATAAAATAATCGTTAATATTAAGACGAATAGATTATAATTTTAAGTATAATTACTTAAATAATAATTGCATTTTACTCAAAATATCGTAATAAAATTAAACTCTCGACATATATGGATAACGAATTAGATGATTTATATCAGCAAGTAATTTTAGATCATAACAAAAACCCAAGAAATTTTGGTTCTATACCAATTAAAACTCATTCTCTAAAGGGTCATAATCCACTTTGTGGTGATTTAATCACAATCAACCTACTAATTGAAAATGACGTTATTAAGGATATTAGTTTCGAAGGAAATGGTTGTGCAATAAGCAAAGCTTCAGCTTCAATAATGACTACATTAGTAAAAGGTAAGACTGTTCAAGAAGCAATGGAAATATTTGATCAATTTCATGAACTAATCACAAGCGATATGGACGAAGAAATTGATACCGAAAATCTAGGAAAAATAGCTGTATTTGCTGGAGTAAAGCAATATCCTTCGCGAATAAAATGCGCAAATTTAGCATGGCATACTTTGAAAAATGCAATTGAAAATAAAAATTCAGTAGTTACTACAGATAAATAAATTTTATTTATTATTAATTTATAAATATAAAAAATCATAACATCAATAAATAAATGACCTTAGAAGAATTAAAAGACTTAGTAATTGAAAAGTTAAAAACAATTTATGACCCAGAAATCCCGGTAAATGTATATGATCTGGGATTGATTTATGACGTACAAATCACTCTAAATAAGGAAGTAGTAATCTTAATGACATTGACAGCGCCCAATTGTCCAGAAGCAGAATACATACCTGTGAATATTGAGCAAGAAGTGAGAAATATTCCTGAAATTACAAATTGCAAGGTGATTATTACTTTTGATCCACCATGGGACCCGTCTAATTTAAATGAAGATAT
This sequence comes from uncultured bacterium, assembly GCA_937875295.1. Classification (GTDB taxonomy): domain Bacteria; phylum Bacteroidota; class Ignavibacteria; order Kapaibacteriales; family UBA2268; genus CALLXS01. The sequence continues at coordinate 12,565 of CALLXS010000019.1, forward strand.
ATCTTTATTATTAGATATTTTATAAATTGGAACAATATTTGTTGTTTATAAAATAATTAAGCAATTATAATCTTTTAGCATAAAATCTTGATTGATTTATTTAAATACAATGAAAAAATATCATTTAATCACAATAAAAAGCTTTTTCATAATATTTTTGTTTAGTTTAATAATTAGTCTAAATTCTTGCAATTTTGAACCAATTACAAAACATCCTACACAAAATATTTATAACGCCACTCGTGGTGATTCTTTAATGATTAATTGGCATTTTGAAAATGCTGATAGAGTTTTTATTGACAATTTTGATAAATCATTTCAACCGATTGATTCTGTTAAAATTTTAGCAGATAGTCCTAAAAATCTTAATGTATGGGCTTATAAAGGAAATATTGATTCGCTTTTAGAAACAAAAGTTCTCATTATTAATGGTGAAAGCGCTAAAATTGATTCTATTCATAAGCAAGAAACTGAATTTACGACAATTCAGCGAGGTCCAATAAAAATTTACAAAGAATATCAAGAAGTAAGGGGGATGGAATCCAATTATTTACGCGGAGTAATCACCTCAAATTCTGCAGTTCCCACTAATTTAAAAATCACATCCGTAATTGATAATCAAGAAGGTAATAATCTAAATGTAAAAATTAGATTTCTACTTTTAGATAATTATGGTAATTTTATAAATAATGACAATCTTTGTAATAACAAGCACTTAAGCGAACTAAAATACAACTGTAGAGATAATAATTTTACATTTTTGACTTTTGATAAATGTAAAAAAGAATATCAAGAAAAGCGTCAAATTGGCAATGAAATCTCTATATTATTTGATAACTCTTTTACCAATGAAGGTAATGAAGAAATAATTTCAAATATTTATAAAGCCGCAACTGACTTAGCTCAAAATGATAAATTGCAATTAATTGAATTTAACCACAGAGCTAAAGAAATTCGTCCATTAAAATTTATTAGCGATGATATTGAATCGCTAAAAACATATAAAACTTCTTCGCCGAATGGGTTAAATTCATTATACAAAATTTTGTATCAGACTATAGATAATACTCCTTATTCAAACAATAACAAAGCTACAATTGTAATCACTCATTCTGGAGATAATTCTTCATTAATTTATAAAATTAGCGATATAATCAATGTCTCAAAAAGTAAGCAATCACCGATTTATATTATAGCTGTGGGAGACGCTTTGCAGACATATTTTTTAAATTATATTTGTAGCAAAACCGGTGGAAAACTATATCATATTTTTAATAGCGAGGTAAATGATATTTCTGCAATAATAAACGAAATTTACTTTGCGATGAATAATTATTACGAAATTGATTTTGCAGATAATAATTCATTGCAAATCAAGAATTGTAATGAACCTGAGAGTATTTTCTCAATTGAGGTAAATAATTCAAAATTATCATCAATGGTTAGCTTATATACTAACCCTATTCCGGATTATTCTCAATATCAAGCCCTAGCTCTTTTTGATGAAAAATCATATAATTTCAAATCAGAATATAACGATGTATTAGATGTACTTGTGCAGACATTGAAAGATAATCCAAATCATAACATTCAATTAATTGGGCATTCCGGCGACGAAGGAGAAGATACTTATAATAATTATTTATCTAATTTGAGAGCTGATGCTGTTAAAAATTATTTATTAAAAAATGGGATTCCGCTCGAACAAATTGCTACAAAATCAATGGGTTATCGAAAACCATTATACTTTCAGGCGAAATTCCCATGGATGGATAATTTAAATAGAAGAGTGGAACTAAAATGGATAAACCCAGAAAAATTACCATTTGAAATAAATGCGGAAAAAGCATTAGATGAGACAGATGCTATAAATATATGCAAAGAATGGTCGAGACGTGGGTATCGGACTTATTTCGAAAGAATTATCGAAAATGAGCAAGCAAAATATCAAGTAAAATTGTGGGGCTTTAGCACAAAAAAAGAAGCAGAAGCAGAATTAAAAATTATAAAATCTAAATATAAGAATGAGGGTTTTTCAATTGATTAATTAAATTTAATAATGCTTGCTTTTAATATTAATATTTATAAGCTATATTTAGAAAATATTTAGTATTTTTGTGTGTTATAATAACGTTTTATATCTTAAATGCTTAAAAAATGGCAAACAAATTCTGAAAAAAATATCGGAAATTTCAGAATTTTTCAATTAAATTCTGCTCAAAGAATTAATCCGAGCAATCAAAAAATTGGCGAATTTTATTGTCTGAAATCTCCAAATTGGGTAAATATTATGCCCATCACAAAGGATAATAAAATTGTTTTCGTAAAGCAATATCGCCACGGATCAGATAGTATAACAATTGAATTACCAGCTGGAATTATCGAGCCAAACGAAGAGCCAATCGCAGCTGCTAGACGAGAATGCGTCGAAGAAACTGGCTATGAAAGCAATTTATCTCCAGAATTTCTTGGAACAATTTTGCCTAATCCTGCTTTTATGAATAATAATTGTTATTGCTATTTTTGGAAAGATTGCGAAAGAAAATTCGAGCAATCTCTTGATGAGTTTGAAGATATTGAAGTATTGTTATTATCCGTAGAAGAAACGAAAGATAAAATTAAAAGCGGCGAAATTAATCATTCTCTCGCCGTTTGCAATTTGCTTAAATATTTTTTCGAAATCGAAAATAAAAGTAATTAATAAAACCGAATATAATGGGAAAAGTAATTGCAATAGCTAATCAAAAAGGTGGTGTAGGAAAAACTACTACTGCTATTAATTTAGCTGCATCTCTGGCAGCTGCCGAATATAAAGTACTTTTGATTGATATAGATCCACAAGCTAATTCTTCTGGTGGTGTGGGCGTAGACGTTAAAACTCTCGACAAAACTGTTTATGAAGTTTTAGTAAATAATTTAAACGTCGAAAAGTCTATATTAACTACATCTATGCCTAATTTATCACTCTTGCCATCTCATATAAATTTAGTAGGTGCAGAAATTGAAATGGTTAGTACTCAAAATCGAGAGTCAGTCCTAAAAAATGCAATTCGCAAAATTATTAATAATTTTGATTTTATAGTCATAGACTGCCCTCCATCCTTAGGTTTGCTTACATTAAATGCTCTCACTGCTTCTGATTCAGTATTAATTCCAGTGCAGTGCGAATATTATGCTCTAGAAGGGTTAGGTCAATTATTAAATACAATTTCAATTATCCGCCACCGCTTAAATCCTAAATTAGATATCGAGGGAGTGCTGCTCACAATGTATGATTCTCGGTTAAGACTCTCTAATCAAGTAGTGGACGAAGTTCGCAGACATTTCGGAAGTAAGGCTTTTAATACTTTAATTAATCGAAATGTGCGTATCTCTGAAGCACCAAGCTATGGGAAACCGGTCATTTTATATGACGCTACAAGCATCGGTGCTAAAAATTACTTAGAATTAGCTAAAGAAATTATTACAGCGAATGCTAAATATTTAAATAAAGGGAATTAATTTCTTAACTTTAATTCTCTTACTACGTTTTCATTTCGAATACAAATATTAATAAAAAAAATGTTAATTTTGTAATCTCTGAAATAATTTTTATCAGATTTAAAATAGTTCAAGAATTTTCATATTGGCTTTATGCAAAAAAATAGATTTAGAATAATTTCTATTCTCACAATTATATTGTTTTCTACTATAATTGGGCTTAGCTCGTGTTCATCTACTAAAACTGAGATCCCTACTACTGCAGAAGGTGTTTATAACGAGGGCTTGATGCTCTTTAAGAAAGAAAAATGGACCGAAGCACAAAAGATGTTTGATATTGTAAAATTGCAATATCCAGCAACAATTTATGCTGATGACGCTCAATTTTATTTAGCTGAAATTAATTTTAAAAGAAAAGAATATATTTTAGCAGCTTTTAATTATAATATGGTGCGAAGAATATATAACAAAAGCGTTTATACTAAAGATGCACTTTATAAAACTGCTTTATCTTATTATCAAATGTCTCCTTCTTATGATAGAGATCAAGAAAACACACTTTTGGCAATTCAGACTTTTTCTGAATTTATGGCTATATATCCGACTGATACATTAGCTAAAGAAGCTGAAAATAAAATCATTGAATTAAGAGAAAAATTGGCTAATAAAGAATTTCAAAGTGGCGAGATTTATAGAAAAATGGAAAATTATAAATCAGCTATGATATATTATAATGCGGTAATTGATAATTATTCGGATACAAAAGTATGCGAAGAAGCCTTTATTTCTAAAATGGAATTATTAAAAGAAACACACAAATTAGATGATCTAAAGGTAACTAAAGAATTATTTGAAAGGACTTACCCCAATACTCGCTTCGCAAAGAAATATCAAGCAATAAATAATTAAGTATCCGTACTTTGATTTTATAGCATATTTTATAATATTCAATAATATTCGTATTTTTGTAAGATTATAATTTATATGATAATAATAAACAACTAAATAAATATTTTATGGCAGATAAGCAACAAACCCTAAAAACTTCGGTATCCTTCGAAGGGATTGGATTGCATACAGGCAAACCAGCTAAAATTACATTTCACCCAGCTCCCGCTAATTATGGCTATAAATTTATAAGAACTGATTTAGAAAAACCATTTGAAATACCAGCACTTGTAGATTATGTTGTAGATTTATCTCGCGGCACTACTTTGGGCATTGGTGATGTAAAAGTGCATACAGTAGAGCATGTCCTAGCTTCCCTTGTAGGTCTTGAAATTGATAATTGTCGTATTGAATTAAATGGTCCAGAACCACCAATCGGCGATGGCTCTTCTCTTCAATATGTAGAAGTATTGCAAAGTGCAGGCACAGAAACTCAAGATGAAGAAAGATGTTATCTAGTCATTGATGAAAATATTAGATATTTCAACGAACAAAAAGAAGTTGAAATAGTAGCTTTACCTTTAGACGACTACCGCATCACTGTAATGGTCGATTATCATAATCCTGCTCTTGGCAGTCAACACTCTGGTCTATTTGATTTAAAAAAAGAATTTGTAAAAGAATTCGCTCCAGCTCGCACATTTTGCTTCCTCACAGAAGTAGAATCCTTAATTAAGCAAGGACTTATTCAAGGTGGCAAGCTCGATAATGCAATTGTGATAATCGATAGAGATATGAAGCAAGATGAATTAGCTAATTTGCAAACTCAACTAAAACTCGATGTAACTCCTCAACTCGGCACAAATGGTATCCTAAATAATACTGAATTAAGATATAAGAATGAACCTGCAAGACATAAATTGCTCGATATGCTTGGCGATTTAGCCTTAGCAGGCACAAGAATAAAAGGGCAAATCCTTGCTGCTCGACCCGGCCATGCATCTAATGTAGAATTTGCAAAACTAATCAGAGCTTTATATTTAAAAAAACAACCAATTAAAAATTTCAAGGGCGATAAATCAAAAGGTGTAGTGCTTGATATTTATGATTTATTAAGAATTATGCCTCATAGATATCCATTTTTACTCGTCGATAAAGTAATAGAATATGATGCTCAAGGACAAAGCATCGTAGGAGTAAAAAATGTAACTATGAATGAACCATTCTTTATTGGACATTTCCCAGAGAAACCAATTATGCCCGGAGTCCTAATTATGGAAGCTCTTGCTCAAACTGGTTGCTTATTACTTTTAAATTCTATTGATGATTTCTCAGATAAATTAGTCCTATTTATGGGAATAAAAAATGCAAAATTCAGAAAACCTGTAATCCCCGGCGACCAGATGATTATGGAAGTGAAAATGTTAGGAAAGAAATTTAATACTTATATGTTCACTGCAAAAGCTATTGTATTAGGAACGGTAGTAGCTGAATGTGAATTCCAAGCAGCATTAGTAAATAGAGATATGTAAAAAATAAATTATGAGTACTTTTATTCATCCTACAGCAATTGTAAGCAAAGAAGCTAAAATCGGCGAAAATGTCGAAATAGGTGCTTTTTCTATTATTGAACCTGACGTAGAAATTGGCGATGGTACTAAGATTCGAAGTTCTGTAATTGTTGCTAATGGTGCGAGAATAGGTAAAAATTGTAGTATTTTCTCAAATGCTATAATAGCAACTGAACCCCAAGATCTAAAATACGACAACGAAAGGACTTATGTCTATATCGGTGATAATACTACAATTAGAGAATTTGCTACAATTAATAGAGCTACAGTAGCTACTGGGAAAACAGTTATTGGGAATAATTGTTTGGTAATGACTTATGCTCATATAGCGCATGATTGTAGGATTGGAGATAATGTCAGGCTTACAAATTCAGTTCAAATAGCTGGACACGTTGAAATAGAAGAAAATGCTATTATTGGCGGAATGGCTGCAATTCATCAATTTTGTAAAATTGGTTCTTTTGCTATGATAGGCGCTACCGTAAAAATAGTAAAAGATGTGCTACCTTATGCCTTAGTTGGGGAAAATCCTCCAAAAGTTGATGGAATTAATTTTATTGGATTGCGTAGAAATAATTATTCAAATGAAATAATTAAAGAAATTAGTAATTTCTATGATATCATTTTTAAATCTGGCTTAAATACGAGCGATGGATTGAATAAATATAAACAAAATTATTCTTCCGTTATTCCCGAAGTAAATAGATGCATCGAGTTTATTGAAAAATCTGAAAGAGGAATTTATAGAATGTAGTTTATAAAAATTACATTTGCCCAAAAAGTCATATATTGATTTGATTGATTTCAATCGAAATACAAAAGAAATTGTAATATTATACAAAATAAGCTATGAATTTAGTTATCTCATAGCTTATTTATTTTAGAATATTTAGTTTATTTTTACTTTTATTTTTCAAAAAGCTTCAACTGTGCTTTTTGAAATTCAATTTCATTTTCAAGCAGCAATAACTGGGCGTCAGTTATTTCAGTAAGGATTTTCTCTTTATTATCTTTTAATTCTTTTTCTATTATATTTTTATCAATACTTCCTTTATTTTCTGCAATTGTGGCAATAATAGAAACATTATTTCCTCTTGCTTCTGCTAGACCACCATTTACAGCAAATTCAGTAACTTCGTTATTCTGCTTAATTTTAATTATGCCCGGTTTAAGAGCGCTTACAATCGGAGCATGGTTTTGCAATATTTGGAATTCGCTCATTTCTCCCGGAATGGTAACAATATCAGCATTACCTTTAAATACAGTCATCGTAGGAGTAATAATTTCTATAGTTAATTTATTGTTATCCATATTAAGCTAAAAGTTTATATTTGATTTTCTTTATAATAGTTTGAATTATTTTCCAGATTTTTTATATTTATCAATTACTTCGTCAATTGTTCCCATATATGAGAAGAAATTCTCTGGTATTTCGTCGCAATCGCCTTTTAGAATTGCTTCAAATCCAGCAATATTATCTTCAATTTTTACATATCTACCTTCTTTACTTGTGAATTGCTCAGCTACAAAGAATGGTTGAGAGAAGAATTTTTGTATTTTTCTTGCTCTATTTACAGTTGTTTTGTCGTCGTCGCTTAATTCATCCATACCCATAATATTGATAATATCTTGCAATTCTTTATATGTTTGTAGTACTTTTTTCACATTCATTGCAGTATTATAATGTCTATCGCCAATTGAATTTGGATCCATAATACGAGAAGTAGAATCAAGAGGGTCCACTGCTGGGTAAATACCTAATTCTGAAATTGCTCTTGATAATACTGTAGTGGCATCTAAGTGTGAAAAAGTATTTGCAGGAGCAGGGTCAGTCAAATCATCTGCAGGTACGTAAACTGCCTGTACAGATGTAATTGAACCCTTTTTAGTCGAAGCAATTCTTTCTTGGAGAGAACCTAATTCAGTAGCAAGAGTTGGTTGATAGCCAACTGCTGATGGCATTCTTCCTAATAATGCTGATACTTCAGAGCCTGCTTGAATAAATCTAAAAATATTGTCAATAAATAATAGCACGTCTCTGCCTTCCATATCGCGGAAATATTCAGCGACAGTAAGAGCAGTAAGAGCGACGCGAGACCTTGCTCCGGGTGGCTCATTCATTTGCCCGAATACTAAAGCAGTTTTATCAATTACGCCGGATTCATTCATTTCGAGGTAAAGGTCATTTCCCTCTCTTGTACGCTCTCCTACACCTGCGAATACAGAATATCCACCGTGATGTTTAGCTATATTATGAATAAGTTCTTGAATAATAACTGTCTTACCTACACCGGCTCCACCAAAAAGACCAGTCTTGCCACCTTTTGTATAAGGTTCAATTAAATCAATTACTTTAATTCCGGTCTCAAACATTTCTTTAGTAGTCGATAGCTCAGAAAATTCTGGAGCTGGTTTATGAATTGGGGATTTGATTTCAGATACTACCGGAGGTTTACCATCGATAGGATTACCAATTACATCAATCATTCTACCGAGAGAATTGCTACCCACCGAGATTGAAATTGGTGCTCCTGTATCAATTGCGGTCATTCCACGCACTAAACCATCTGTGGAATCCATTGCAATTGTACGCACGCGGTCTTCGCCAAGTTGTTGTTGTACTTCGCAGACGAGAGTAATTTTTTTAGTTGGATCGTCTGACATTGGCATTTCAATATTAATAGCATTGAAAAGACTTGGGATATTTCCTTCTGAAAATTCAATATCTACGACTGGGCCTATTACTTGTACTATATGTCCTTCATTCATTTTATTGGTAAACCTATATAAGTTATGTAATTTCTATGTTATAATTAATTAAAATTATCGACTAAAATAAAAAATAATGCATTATTAAATCTATATTATATAATAATTGCATAATACAAAGTTTCGTCATTCAAAAATAATTATTTTTTACCAGCTATCAAAATAAAATAACTAAGCACGAAAATTCTATTATTTAATTTACATGTAAAAATATTAATATTTGATTAAAAATCCTCATAATGATAATAATTTATATTAATTTTAAATTATTTTTTATATTTTTGCGATTATGTAAATAATTTTATTAATTTTTTAGAAGGAATTGATTATGAGTAAATATGTTGCCGAATTTATTGGTACATTATGGTTAGTATTTGCTGGCTGCGGAAGTGCAGTGTTAGCAGCAGGATTCCCAGAGCTTGGAATTGGCTTTGTAGGAGTATCATTATCTTTTGGTCTTTCCGTATTAACTATGGCTTATGCCATTGGGCATATTTCTGGTTGCCACTTGAATCCAGCTGTAACAATAGGTCTATGGGCTGGTGGCAGATTCCCTGCAAAAGAAGTTTTACCATATATTATTGTGCAAGTATTAGGCGGTATCGCTGGTGCTGCAATTTTATACTTAATCGCTACAGGTAAAGCTGGAGTAGATTTAGGTGGTTTCGCTGCTAATGGTTATGGTGAGCATTCTCCAGGAGGTTATAACTTAACTTCCGGTTTCACTGTGGAATTAGTAATGACATTTATTTTCTTAATTGTGATTTTGGGTGCCACTCACTCAAAAGCAAGTCCCGGATTCGCTGGTATTGCTATAGGTTTATGTTTGACTTTGATTCATTTAGTTAGCATTCCAGTTACAAATACTTCTGTAAATCCAGCAAGAAGCACAAGCCAAGCTATTTTTGTAGGTGGTTGGGCTTTAGAGCAGTTATGGTTATTCTGGTTAGCTCCGATTTTAGGTGCATTAATTGCTGGCTTTGTTTATAAGACAATCTCTCCAGAAGTAAAATCATAATTATTTCTTTTTACTACAGTGTATTTCTGGGCTATTAATAAAATATTAATAGCCCAATTTTTTTATATAAAAATAGAAATTTCGAAAAAAATTTTTTTTTTGATAAATTTATTTTATATTTGCAATGTATTTTCAAAACAATAATTACTAACTGAGGTAGAAATGAAATTAAACAAATTTATTTTATTTTTTAGTTTTTCACTTGTTTCCTTTTTTATCTCTTCTACAAGTATTTTTGCTGAACTTGTTATTAGGAAAATTGATTCAACTAATTCTCCGATGGTTACAGCAATTCCAAATTATATGTTTTATGACAATGATAGGACTATATGGATAAAAGAAGACTTTGGATTATATTATATTAAGCAAAATCAAGATTCTGTTATAAATATTCTATATGATTCGACTGGAAGAAAATATGAACTATATAATCTAAACGGATACCCTTATTTTGACAATCATGGGAATATAATATTTGTTCGTTCTAGGAATATTATTGTATTTGATACAGCTACAAAAAAGATTACTCAAAATTTCGATGCGTCGGAAAATGGTGAATATCGTGCACTTATTTTTTCAAAAGGTGGATTTTTTATTGATAATAGATTCTACTTAAAAACTTCTATGTTATTTTTGCCTCAAATATATTTTTTAGAATATGATATTTCTTTAAAAAAATGGACTTTCGATAGGGAAAATATAATATATTTACCTGATAATTTGCGCCCTCATACAATGTATATGTATCAACGACAAAATAAGTTACATATTCCATGTGATTCTGGTATGTTCTCTTTTGGAAGAGATCGATATACCTATGGAAACATGTTAGGCCTTACTTATAATTCTTTTAAGGGATTTGAAAAATTATATCAGAGGTGGGTCATTTATGGCGGTTGTGAAACAGATTTAAGTCAGCAAATTGCGACTTATGCTTTTTTAATAGATAGACGTGCTACTATTATGAGGGTATATGGAGATGATAGTGTAAAAACATATACTTTGCCATATAAATTGGCTGAAGCCCTTGAATTGGATACAAACATGGAAAAGCTTTGGGGAATAAAACCAGAAATTACTGCAGTTAATAAGCTTAAAACAGAGTTTTTAATGGGGTTTCCTCTTACTTTTATATTCTGGTCAGAAAAAGAGGGTTTTAAATATATCCCTCGCCCTCCACACGAAATAATTGACACAAATGATTGGTTAACAAAAATATCATTATTTCTCAAAGATAAAGATGAATTATGGATGGGCACATGGGGAGGTATTTATGTACTCAATTTGCATGAGCTTTTAGCAACACGAACTGACGATTTCCCATATAAAACAGCTTCAAATTCAGAAAGCGAAGTTGAGTCATATACACAAATTGGCATCTATAATATTAGTCCTACTCCATGCACAGACTATTTAGATTTAGAATACTTCTTGCTCTCAGGTTTTGAAGAATTAAATATTCGTATTTATGATACTTCCGGCAAGGAATATATTAACCCGAGTTATGATATTTTGAATCAGGACGGCATATTCCGAAAAATTAGAGTTAATTTTGGTCATTCATCACTTTCTCCGGGAATGTATTTAATAAAATTAGAAGAAAATGGTAAATCATGCAGTAAAAAATTTATAGTTCAGTAATATTTTTCCACTGTAAATAATTACTAAATATTCATAAAACAAAAAGAAAACCCATTGCCACAACAATGGGTTTTTTTTATTACATTTAATAAAATATGTAATATGAAAATTACACCTGAAGTAAAATCATAATAATTTCTTTACACTACTTAGAATTTCAAAGGGCTATTAATTAAATATTAATAGCCCAATTTTATATATAATAATTATAAAAAATACAAAACAAATATTTGTTTATTTGAAAAAAATGTGTTATCTTTGTTTAGTAGTAAAATACAACTATGAAATTTTGTTCTTTGAGATGTTCAGAAAAAAATCTTTTGAAGAAAAATTAGACGTTAAAAATTAAATTTATTAATTAGGTAGATTTTTATAGGTGAATTTTTCTACTGATAATTCTTCAAATCTACTTTCAAATGATTTAATGATTCCCTTGATTAAATAAAAAAGTTAGTTAGTTTTACTAACAATTCACAAAATATTAATAAATTTAATGGAAACGTAAAAACAAAAAAGATGATATTAATAGCAATTGCTTCAGTATTGTCTCGTTTCCATCTTCTTTCAGCTTCAAAGCCAATAATTGATTACGATGCTCCACATATTCGATTAGACAAAGTTGCTGATATTCCGATCATTTGAGGAAAAATATTAACTTTTAATTAAAATTTTTATGGGAAGCATTATGAATGTAATAAAATTTCTTAGTATAACTGCAATTATAGTATTTATTTCAACTTTCAATTTAAAGTGTATTGAAGATGATATATTTAATATCGAAAATGATACTATTAGACAAAACGAGAACATCAAACTTAAAATAAACAAAAAAGATTTCAAGGAATACGATAATTTAAATGATTTGTATGTCGCATTTTTATTTTATATCAAAACTGATAATAGGTTTATTAATTTTGAAATAAAGAAAAATGATTCAATGGATAACGAATATATTTATTTTTCTAAAAAAGTACCCAAAGACGCATCTGTTTGTATAATTGATATTAACCACAAAGATCAGAAATTTAGTCTATTTAGCACAGATAATTTAATTATTTATAAGGAGGATAATAATTATAGCGAAGGTGCTTTAAATGCTAAAATTATGCATTATGCAGATTCTTCGAATTATTTATATTATTTTAATTTAGATAGGAAACTATATCCTCAAAATTTCAATATTTTTGCTTCAAAGTGGTTATTTGAGCTGAATAACCAACTTTTTTCAATAAATAAAGTGGAGAAAGATTTAATTACTATACAAAACTCAAACTACACAACCGAGCAAAAAAATATTTTAACATTTGTTGGAAAATCTTTTAAAAATAAAGCACTTGATTCGATAAACTTCCAAAATATTTTGGAAATGAAAAACAGTAATAATTTAAACTATGAAATATTAGTAATTCTTATAGATCAAGTTTTAGGAAATCTTCTAGAAAAAAATGATTTAAAAAATACAATAAGTAGAATCAGTTTAAATAATCCCGATTCAAAATATACCCACATAAAAATCATTAGTGGTGAGATACTTAGTTGCATATCAAAAGACTCATTACTTACTATTCTAGAATTATTGTATAACAATTACAAAAATGATCCTCAATGGATGATAAAATATGCATATACAATTGCCAAAAACAATCCTGAAAAATCAATAGCAATTAGTCAAGAAATAATTGATAGATTAAAAACTAATGATATGACTAAGCATCTCTCAATGGACAATAACATTTTAAAACATAAAGGAACTGTAGTTGCTGCAATTAATGAAAGTACAACCAGCTTAAAGCAATATAAAAAAGGATTGTCAATGATTAAAGAGTTTGATAAATATTATGATATAACTGATAAGAATTCTACATCTTACTATTATTATGCTCAAGCACAATTATTTGAAAATATTTCATTAGATTCAGCATTGTATTATTATACAAGAGCATACAAGTTTTCCCCACAATTGAAAAGAATAAGCAATGCTTTGACAAATTTTGCAGTAGAAAAATTAAATATACAAATAACTGAACAAACTTTAGATTCTTTGTGTAATTTATTTGATATAAGTACCTCTACAGCAATTGATATAAACGTTCCCAAAATATATCTATCCGATGATTCTTCAATCGATATAAAAAGTTATGATAAACCTATTTTAATTTTTAATTCATTTATAGGTTGTAAGCCATGTGAAATGGAGCTTGATTCGATATTTTCAATTAATTTTGATGTAAAAAAGATGCCCCTTATCCTATTTACAGATATAAAGCATTATAAATTTAAGAAAAAAAAGAAGCAAATCCCTATGCATCTTAATGTAAAAGGAATAAAAAATGGAGTTGAAATTAATAAAGTCTTTAATTTAAAAGCTGCTCCAAATGCAGTATTAATTGAGAATAATAAAATTGTACTTCGAATTAGCGGTTACAACCCTAACGATAAAAAACTGATAGAGAAAGCATTAAAATAGATACGTTTTTATCAATTCGAGATTTTTTCAAAGGGCTATTAATTAAAATATTAATAGCCCAATTTTTTAAATACTAAAACTCCTGCGTAATATATACATTATATCCTGTTTTAGCGTCTCCTGCTAAGATAATAGTATAAACCTTTCCTTCGACTAATTTAATTTCATTCGCCTTTACAAGTAATTTATTATTAGAAGAGTCATAAAAGAAAAAGCTGTATATTTTTCCTTTTATATCCGTCTTATATTCAGTAGTTTGCTTTTGAGCAAGAGCTGTAGAAATAATATCCCCATTTTCTTTTTCTGCTACTATTTTAATTGATGAAATATCATAAGTAGCGTTCATCATTCTGTATCTAGTCTGATTAGACAATAAATCTGAATGATTATCTGATTTCAAATCAAACAACTCAATATTATCTTTTCCGCCCATTGCGATTAACACATTTCGTTGATTTTCATTAGAAATAAATTGAAAATCCTTTCCGTCGATTTTTATTGAATTAGCTCCGATTCCTGCTACCGAAGAAATTGAAGTAAAATAAGAGACTTTTGCATTATTTAATATATTATTAAGCGTAACGCTGATAAATTCAGCACCTGAAACGAAATTAACTAATCTAAAAAATTGTTCTTTATGGCTCTCTGGAATAATTTCTGATTGCTGTTCGTCTTCAATAATTGATATTACTTCTTTGTCATCGCTATTTTTCTTTATAACAATTAAGTAGTTCTTTCCCCCCTTGAATTGAAAACTTGTACTTGTGAGTAGTTTTGCAGGTGATGTATTTGCAAATAAAGTAAGCGGAATCCTATAGCTTTCATTTTGAATTGGTAAAAGAAAAATATTGCTTAATTGTTTATATTTTAAGGAAGATGCAATTGTTTCTCCTACGGAGTAAGTCGAAGCCGAAGTATCCATTCTTGCAGCTATTGAGAGAGTATAATTAGAATTATCTTCGGCAATATTTAGTACTCGAATAAGAGCTTTATCAGGATATGGCAATTCAACGAAAGCTTCTGGTAGCACAAGCGAAAGCCCAGCTTTTTTCTTTCCATCGTCGCTTACAATATAAGTATATTTTTTATTTACATTAATTGAAAGAGCATTTGCCGATGGGGA
>CALLXS010000020.1 GCA_937875295.1 uncultured bacterium
GAGCACGGGCAATAATTTGCCCGTGCTCTGTCTTATTTTAGTAAAGAAAAATAAGCAAAATACGTAACAACTGATGTTAAGGATTGTGGTGTTGCATACGCGCTACATGATATTTTAAAAATAATTTAACAACTAGATAAATCGGAGACAATTAACTGATGGGTACCTTAGAAAAGATACGTCAAACCTCACCCTTTATAATTGGGGCATTTGCAATTATATTAATTGCATTTTTCGTTATTTCTGACATCGATCCTAATAGCTTAATGCGAAATAGAATGAAAATTGAAGAAATAGCAATTGTAAATGGGGAACCTATTTCATATAAAGAATTTGAATCAAAAGCTAGAATGTATGAAGAGCAACAAAGAGCAAATAAAAGACAAAATCCTGATGCTCAGGAAGTAGATCCAACTGTTTTAAGAAATCAATTATACGATCGTTCCGTAGACGAAATTATAATAAACCAAGAAGCCGAAAAAGCAGGTGCTCAAGTTACTGATGGTGCAATTTTGGATATTATGCTTGAGAATCCACCTCAAGACATTCAAAGAATGTTTTCAGATTCGACTGGTAAATTTGCTCGCGAAGCATATATTCAATATATGACAAAACCTGAAGAAGTTTTCAGAAGTTTACCTGCTGCTGAGCGTCAGCAACAATTAGCACTATTTCGTGAAACGATGACACAAATTCAAGATGAAATAAAAAGTCAGTTATTAGTGCAAAATATTCAAACATTAGTAGGTGCTTCTGGCTCAATAATTTCACCACTTTATGCTCAAGAAATTATTTCTACAGACACTTCAACAGCAACTGTAGATTATATTGCATTTGATTTGATGTCTGTGAAAGATGATGAAGTAAAAGTAACAGAAGACGAAATTAAGCAGTACTATGATAAAAATAAAGAATACTATACTCAACCAGAGCAAAGACGTCTAAAGTATTATGCTTTCCCAATTGTAGCTTCTCATGCTGATAGTATGGAAACAGAGAAAAAAGTAAAAAGAATATTTGAGTCTCTAAATTTAGCTAAAACAAATGGTAATTTAGATAGTGTATTTAAGGAAAGATTACACGAAAATAGTTTAAGCCAGACAATTGACTTCACACCTATTGATCAAATTAATCCTAGAATAACATCTATATTAGCTACAGTCACTCAAGATGATTTCGTTGGACCATTTCCATTACAAGATGGTTTCCATTTTATTAAATTGATTGGCAAAAGAAATAATACAAATGAAGAAGTAAAAGCTAGCCATATATTAATTCCTTTTGAAGCAAGCAAAGATTCAGCTAGAATGAAGATTTTAAATGTACTAGCAGAAAGTAAAAACACAGATTTTGCAGAATTAGCTAGGAAATATTCCTCCGATGGTTCAGCACAAAACGGTGGCGATTTAGGATTTTTTAAACGTGGTCAAATGGTTAAAGAATTCGAAGATGCTGCTTTCAATGGCAAACCAGGTCAAATTGTTGGTCCAGTTGAAACTCAATTTGGTTTCCATTTAATTAAAATAGCTGAAAAGAAAAATAATCCAATTGAAGAAATTAGTTACAGTGATATAATTGTAAAACCACAAATTTCAAATATGGCTAGAAATCAAATCAAACGTAAAGCAAATGAAATTGCAAATATTGCAAATGATAAAGGCTTAGATTTGGATTCAGCTACTAAACAAATACTTGATAATCCAAATCCAGCTATGGAAAGTCCATTCTTTACAAAAGAAAGAGGATTCCAAGGGTTTGATACTCCTTATGCAGGGCTTTATTCATTTGAAGCAAAAAAGGGTAAAACCTTTGGTCCATGGGAAGATGCTAACTTAGGATTAGTTGTAGCTCAAGTAGTAGGAGAAAGAAAAGCCGGAATTGCATCTCTAGAAGATAAAAGAGATGATATAAAAAATAATATAATTAGAATAAAAAAATTAGATATTTTGAAGAAGCGTGCTGAGGAAGTATATCAAAATATTAAAGCAAATGGTTGGACATTAACCACTATGAAATCAGATTCTACTAAAAATGTACGAACAGCTGAAAATATTAAAAATACTGGAAATGTTCCTGCTTTAGGTTTAGACTATAGCTTTACTCAAAATGCATTTATGAAAGAAATTGGAAAAGTCCTAGAACCAATACGAGGTGAAAGAGCTTATTATATAATGCAAATTAATACAAGAAATATTGTGAAAGCACCTGAAATAAAAGATATTCCTAATCAAAAATATGCTGAATTAGCTCAAAGTGGTATGCAGAATGCCTTCAATATGTGGTATACTAAAGTACGTGAATCAGCTAAGATAGAAGATAAAAGATTACAAATTTGGGGTCCAGGATTTGAATAAAATTTCAAAATATTTTAATTAAATTTTTTAAAAATAGGAAAAGCAGGGTGATTAAATAAAATTATTCCTGCTTTTTTCTTGCGAAAATAAAATTAATAATAAAAAATTATATAAATGGAGAAAAAAAATTTTTTTTGTTACAAAATTTTATTAATTTGCATCTATATTAATGCAATAATATTAACAATGGCTTAACAAATAATTAATATAATTTATTATCAAATTTTAAAAGGCTTAATTAAATGAAAAAATTAATTACTTTATTAGCTGTAGCAATCTTGCTATCGCTTACAATTGATGCTAATGCTGTACCAAGACGGTATTTAGTAGAAGATCACACCGGTGGATGGTGTCAATATTGCCCAATAGGGATAGAAGCAATTGAAAAATTGCGAGAAAATCATAAAGATTTAATCATTCCAATTGCTGCACATAGTGGTGATGCAATGGAAAATGAATTTAGTAGAGCACTATCTACAAAGTTTGGAATTTCATCTTTTCCTAGTGGCATAATCAATCGAAAATCATTTACATATAATAATGGACAAAGTAATGTAAATGGAATTAAGATCCATCCAGCATATTGGCCAAGTATTATTCAAAATGAAATTAATAAAAATGAGCAAGCAGTTGTAGATGTTAGAATTACAACATGGAATTTAGATAAAGAAACAAAAGTTCTTACTGCTACTATAGAAGCTGAGATGATGGAAGATGTACCATCTCAATTAGCTTTTAATTTATTAGTAATGGAAGATGCAATGTCTGGTGATGGTAGTGCTTGGAGACAAGTTAATTCTATGGCTGGTAATCCAAATTACAAAGATTCTAGATTTTTTGATGAACCTTCTACAATTTATAATTTTCAACATGATAATGTTTTATTATACTTAGGAGATGGCGCAAATGGTTCTATAGAAGGATTTCCTACAACTGCTGTAAAAGGTGCGACTTATACTCGTACTTATACAATAAATTTATCAAATGTAACTCCTTCGCTTCAAAATCCAGATAATATTTGGATAGCTGCAATAGTTCATAAAACAGGTTCTGATACTGAAGTATTAAATTGTATAGCTGCAAATAAAAAAGATAGAGAAATATATTCAACAAAACTTACATTATCAGAAAAAAGTCCAGAATATATTAATATAAAAAGAGGAAATTCTGTTAAAAAATCCTTTACAATTCAAAATCCTAATCCTGTTGATTTAGACTATTCAATAAAAATTGATTCAAGTTCATCTTTACTTCCTGATAATTGGACAGTTACAAGCAATACTGGATGGGAAGTTAATATAAAAGCAGGTGAAACAAAAACAGTAGAATTAGAATTTACTAGTGATGCTTCTTTAGGCAAATTTGCACTTTACAAAATAAGAGTAAAACCAGTACCTTCTGCAGCTTATGTAGCTACATCACAAAGTTTCATAAAAGGTATTTTAAGTGATGGTGCAGATATTTTTGTTTATACATTAAATGGAATAACACCTGCTATTCTTAACGGTAATCTTCAAACATACAGCGATAGAGTTGCTTTAATTCCTTTTGTTAAAGATGCTTTAACTACATTAGATCATAGTAATGCTAAATTGCATATATTTTTAGAAGAAAATATTTGCGACTATATTCACAATTATGATGAAGGATTAGAATTTGGAAAAATTGTTCAAAATGCTGTAGAAAACAAAATTCCAATGTTAATCTCATCTGAAATTGATATGTTTGCATTAAAGAACCCAACCTCAATTAATAATTTATCTGTGGTTCCAAGTTTACAGAATTTCTTTAATAATACTCTTAAAATTGAAGGATATACTGGTAATGGGCTTAAAGAATTTGTTGCCAATAACAGTTTATCACCTACTACATTAATTCTTGAGGAGCATCCTGTTAATGCAACCTTTGGTGAAGAATTAGTTATTAATGATAATCCTAATATTGGGTATTCCTACTATGGTGATATAATGAAATCAACAGATCCTAGTGTATCAAAAATAATTATGAATTATTCATCAGCAAGTGCAACTGATCCTACTGGTGCTGCTGCTGCTATCACTTTAAGCGAAAATAAAGCACTTTATTTTGGCTTTAGCTTAGATGCAATATCTGATTTAAATAAAAGAGCTACTTTATTAAATAATTCTATAACTTGGTTATTAGAAAAGCCATCTTCAGTTTTAGATTTAGAAAATTCTAATATTGCAAATATTAAAATTACACCTAATCCTACTTCTGATTATATTAATGTAACTTTAAGTGCAAATCCTGGTGATAATGGCTCAATTTATATTAACGATATGCAAGGTTCTGTAGTTAAAACAATCTTAAACAACGGAACTATTCAATCTAACTTTAATATCAACGTAACTGATTTATCAAGTGGTAAATATTATATAGTAACTGATATTAATGGCATTCGTTCAATTTCTCCAGTAGTTATAACTAAGTAAAAATTTATTAGTTAATTAATAAAACAAAATCCCGACTTCTTATAAAGTCGGGATTTTTTATATATAAATTTAATTATTTTAATTAAATAATTTTACAATTTTCCATCAAATTCAGTATATAATGGGAAATTTGAAGCAAATGAATGAACATCATTTGCTACTTGTTTAATAATATCTTCATTCTTGAAATTCATCACTACTTTATCAATAAATTCAGCGATTTGTTTGAAATCTGCTTCTTTGAATCCACGAGTAGTAAGAGCAGCACTGCCTAATCTAATTCCTGATGTAATTAAAGGCGATTTTGGGTCGTTTGGTACTGCATTCTTGTTACATGTAATGTTAGCATGATCGAGTGCATTTTGAGCTTCTTTGCCTGTAATATTTTTATTTTGTAGATCTACAAGCATTAAATGATTGTCTGTACCACCAGAGACCAAATTGTATCCTTTATTCATCAAGGCATCAGCTAATGCTTTTGCATTTTTCATGACTTGAATAATATATTGATTAAAGTTTTCTGTTAAGCATTCTCCAAAAGCAACAGCTTTAGCAGCAATTACGTGCATTAACGGTCCACCTTGAATACCTGGCATTACCCAAGAATCAATAATTTCGCCCATTTTTCTAGTTCTACCTGATTTTGGTGCAACTATGCCAAATGGATTATCATTGTTTTTACCGAGCAAAATTAGACCTCCGCGTGGTCCTCTTAAAGTTTTATGAGTAGTAGAAGCTACTACATCACAATGAGGTACTGGATTAGTTAAATGTCCCTTAGCTATCAAGCCAGCTGGGTGAGCAATATCAGCAAAAAGGAAAGCACCTACACTATCAGCTATTTCTCTAAATTTAGCAAAATCAATATCGCGAGGATAAGCTGATGCACCTACAGTGATCATTTTTGGTTTATGTTTTTTAGCTAAATCTGCAGCTTGATTATAATCAATTCTATTAGTAACAGGATCTAATTCGTAAGGAATAAAATTAAAAAATTTGCCAGAAAAATTAACTGGAGAGCCGTGGGTAAGATGTCCACCATGTGCTAAACTTAATCCCATTACAGTATCACCTGGTTTAATAAAGCTATAATATACAGCCATATTTGCACTTGATCCACTATGCGGTTGGACATTAGCATATTCAGCACCGAATAATAATTTTAATCTATCGCGAGCAATATCTTCAGCTACATCAACGAATTCGCATCCTCCGTAATATCTATTGCCTGGATATCCTTCTGCGTATTTATTAGTTAAAATGGAGCCTTGAGCTTCCATTACAGCAGGTGAAGTAAAGTTTTCACTTGCTATTAATTCCAGCTTAGTTCGTTGTCTTTCGTATTCATTTTTTACTGTACTGAATACTTCAGGATCACTATTTTTAAGATTGTCGTACATTTTATTATCCTAACTTATATTTAAAAATTAATTGTTTAAAAGTATCACAAATTTAACATTAAATTAGGAAATTTACTAATTTATTCAAGTGAAACTTTATTTTTTGTAAATTAATGAATTATCCAGCGGGCCAACTAAATTTTCTTCCGCCCATTAAGTGGCAATGAATATGAAAAACGGTTTGTCCGCCGTTTTCATTACAATTGAAAACAAGCCTATAGCCATCTTCGGCAATGTTTAGACTTTTAGCAATATTTTTTGCTACAATAATTAATTTTCCCATTAATAATGAATCTTGATCCTCTAAATTATTTAGAGTTGGAATTTGTCTTTTAGGAATTATTATTATATGCACAGGAGCCTGAGGACTTATATCCTTAAAAGCAAAAACATCGTCATCTTCATAGACTATATCAGAGGGGATTTCTCTTTTAATTATTTTTGTGAAAATTGAATCTTCCATTTTTATCTCCATTAAAATTAATAATTTAAAATTTTAAATAAAAACCCTCTGCTTTTAAATAAACAGAGGGTTTGAAAAAATGATATATTTATTTATTATCTTGCTAAAGTAACTTTCCCGTAAGAAATTACTCCATCAACGTTTAATCTATAAATATAAGAAGCAGAAGGCATTTGAATATTATAAGCATCTGAACCGTTCCAATTAAATGAGCGGTTGCCAGCTGGTAATTTATCATTATATAAATTAATAACTTCATTACCAAGCATATCTAATACATCTAATTTCACATCTGCATTGTTAGGTAAAGTAACAGAAATTACAGTAGAAGTGTTAAATGGATTAGGTCCTACTTTATGAGAAACTAAATTATCACTTACATTAATTTTAACTACATTAGAATATTTAGCACATTGAGAAGCGTCCATATCCATTTGTTTTAGTCTATATAAGTAAGTATTTCCATTTTCAACTTTTGAGTCTCTGTAAGAATATTCACTCATTGATGTAGTTGTACCATTACCATTAATAAATGCTATTGATTCGAAATTACCACCTTCGACTGCTTTTTCTACATAGAAACCTTTGTTACTTGTTTCAGAAGCAGTTCTCCAATATAATTCAACATTATTATTTCTATAATGTCCTTCGAATTCTGATAGTTCAACTGGAACAGGATCTGGGCAAGGTATAGAACCTGAAGGTTGTCCAAATTGTTTTTCAGTAAAGTAAGGTCTAAGCATAGGTAACCAAGTACCTCTTGAGAATGTATAGCTTTGGTATCCATCACCAGGAGTAGTACCAAAGTGGTCTAAGTGAGCATAAGCTGGGTTACCAGTATTAGGCATAAATAAGTTCCAAGAGCCATCACCAGAAGTATTTTGGTAACAGAACAAGTTGTTATTTACTAATTGACCTACAGAGTTAGTTCTTCTTAAGTTTTTATCAACTAATAAGCTGTTTCCTAATTCACCTAATGGTAGATTTTGATTAGTAGGTTGTCTAATACCTAATGAAGTAGTTCTCATACCCATTCTATCAGCTTTAGCGCCTAATTCTAAGCCATAAGCACCTCTTTGTACAATTGATATCCAGTAAATACCAGCATTTAATTGTATAGGAGCATCTAATAAGTAAGTTACATAAGAATTATAAGAGAATTGACCTGTTAAATCATCTAAGCCTCTTAATCTTGTAATATTAGAACCTTCGATTTGAGTACCTGGGAATAATCCAGAACCGCCATCATTATATACTCTTAAGAATATATTATCTTGATCAACGCTCATGTTACCGAAAAATGCTTTAAATCCATAAATAGTATCTTGATCAAATACTTCGAATTTTACAGCAATTTCACCTGATCCATCGCCACCTACATAACCACTTATTAATGCATCATTAGAAGCATATGCAGTTTTGCTTGCAACGTTAGAAATATTACCAATACCACCTTCGTTATAGCCTCTTAAGTTAAGACCTTTACCAGGCATTGTTGTAGCTGCTAAGAAGCTAGGAACATCGTTACGAGCTCCAGCAGTGTCAATAGAATTTTCATACACATAACTATCTGAGAATCTTAAAATAAATTCGCTAAAGTTATAATCATTTGATTGATCTAAGTCTCTATAATCTGTACTATTACCGATATAGAACATTTGAGTATGTAATCTATAAGTACCAGGACCACTTAATCTTGCATTCCATTCTGGTAATGGAACTTCGATTGTTTTACCTTCGCGTAATAAAGGTTGGTTAGTAATACTGCAATATACAGTATCTGTTTCGCCTTTTGTGATGAATGTTTTCAACGCATATTCTTCTGATTGAACAGCAGTATTATTTGAAACTATCACTTTTACAGGTATTCTTGTAGCTTGAGAAGCTGGGATAGCAGTATAAGGCCAATGTACTTTTACTGATGATACTTCAATATCAGCATCTTCACCTTGAGAAATGATTGCAACGTTATCTACTATAAATACGTCGTCGTCATCAGGAATAGGACCACTATTGATATTAATTTGGAAGTATTCGTATGACCATTCTTTTAGTCTAAATCTAAAGTTACGAGCACCACCATCGGCAGCATTCAATATATAGCTAGGAATTCTAATAAAGAATTTTTTGAAATCCCAATCAAATCCATCATCAAATTTATCAGCTCTTAATCCTTGGTCAGAAGTCAAAGCAGAGTCTTTATTTGTTTCTAAGAAGCCAATAGTATAACCACCTGCTCCATACATTTGTAAAGCAGCAGTATTAGTTATATTAACTCTTGAGCCTCCAGGAGTGAGAACTTGATGTTGTTTCCATAAATTATTCGGTATATTTGTGATATTTTTAATACCATTTGGACTTGGATAAGCAAATTCAACACTTAAATTATCAGTCCAACGAGCAGCAGCAAGATTTACAGCCATATAAGGATTATTAGGATTATCATTTATAATGACTCTTGGTTCTGGACCAATTAATTCTCTATCTAAGAATCCTCTAGGATAGTCAATACCTTCGAAATATGCAGCTCTTTGAATAGAAAGAGATAATGTTGGATTGCGTTTATTTGATAAATCAATAGGGAATGATCTTAATTCATCACCATCAGGAGTATTTGGATTTTGATCAGGGTTCCAGTATTGACCACCTTCATCTTTATTGTCGAAATATAATTCAGGAGAAGTAAGCCATTGTCCTCTACTTCTTTCATCTTGGAAATTGCCACGAGGAGCTAAAGGATATCTAGAGAACATTTCGCCTCTTACAGCCCTTACGCCTAAGTTAACCCATTTAAATACTGAAGGTACTGTTATTCCATCAAGTACATGGAATTCAGTAACATCATCTTTAAATGTATTTAATCTTTTCATTACCCATAATTTAAACGAAACTGTATCATCAAAAGGCCATTCATCGCCGTATCTTTCGTTAGTCGTTGGGTTAGTTGGTTCGCAATTAATATAGATCTTTAATCTACCAATATATTTATTATCAAATTCACTTGGCTCGAAAGCTCTATATATGATTTTAGCAAAACCATATGGAGGAATACCAGTATAACCTTCTGATGGTGGGTAGTCTTGTGGATTACCGTTAGCATCAGAATATTTTACAGAAATAAAAGTATTATCGCTAGCACCCATTAAATTAGGGTGATTAATATCAACTAATGAGCTATAAACTATTTCATTAGAAACTTCATTGATGATTTTAATTCTTGAGCGGAATAATAAACCTTGTCTTGTAAAATTAACACCATCAGTACCTTGAATATCATTAGTTAGGTTTTGAATAGAAATAATTGGTTGCAAAGCACCAATTTTTTCTTCACCTGCTAATAATTCATAGTTATCAATTTGATTTTGTGGTATTACGGTTACGAAATCTAAATTAGAAGTCTTTTCTTGACCACGTACTCTATATTGTACATCATACATTCTTAGTACGTTTTTATATTGTTGGAATTTTATTGCTAAATCACTAGCATAAATAGTACGAGCAGTAACATCAACAGCATTGTTAAAATGAGTTAATTGCTCATATTCAACTGGAGCACCTGCATTAACGCCATCATAATTCACGTGGCGAGCAAATCCTCTTACACCAGATACAGTTAATCTTTGGAAAATTAAATTAGCTGGAATAAAAGTACCCCAACCTGGTCCAGTTAAGAAACCAGAACCTTGGAATCTACCATATTGAAAAGTAATAGAGCTATCATTTCTGTCAAGTACTACTTGAGCTGAAGCATAGACAGCATTTTCATCTAATCCAAATTCTGGATTATAAGGCATAGCCAATGAGAATTGGTTATTTGCAAATCTATTATTAAAGTTTCCAAATTGTACAGTAATATCTTTATAATAAATGATTAATTTATCAGATGTAATATTTCTTTTATACCATACTTGGCTAAAATCTATTGGTCTCCTTAATCTTACATTATAAGTATTCATTGCTAGAGGACCCCAAAATGGAGCAATCAGAGCAGCTTTATTGTTTACTTCAAAACCACTTAATCCATTAGGAGCAGAGCTTGTATGATTAGCTGGTGTGCTAGGATTAGATGGCATTGTATAATTATACAATGGATTACGGATACCACCAAGTCTATTTGTTAAAGTATTACCTAGAACAGCATATTGATATCCAAAGTCATCAGGTAATCTATTTGCTTCTAGACCTGTTGGAGCGCTAGTTCTACTTCTACCATTAGCAAACCAATCCATAGACATTGGGTCGTAAGCAGTAGTAGCACCAGGAGGAATTGTAACTTGTCCTTCTGAATCATAGAAATATCTTCTATTAGTAAGTGCAATTACACCATTAGTTGATACATAGAATGAATCATAACGGATACCATTGAAGTAAAATCCACCAGAGATTCCAATTGGAATTGGTCCAGCAAATGCTTCATTTGTTGAATCTGTAGCATATCGTATATCGGTAGGATCAACGTCATGCATAAAATAGCTACCTTCACTTGGGAAAGTAGGGTTTCTGAAAAAGCCTAAACCTAAGGCACTATTTTCAGGAGCATCCCAATATGTAGAATCGACTTGCCTTGGACCAGAAATAATTTTCTTCCATAGGTTTGGTTCAAAGTCTAGAGAAACAAGTCTTGGGCTTGGTCTCCAAAAAGTTGGAATGCGAATCTCTCTACTATCTACAAAGTAGTAACCTGTAGAAATTGCAGGAGAAGTGCGTGGATTGGCACCCTGTTTCACGAAAGGAAACGGGTAAGTTGTTTGCCCTGGATTAACCAATTGATCATCCAAGACACTCCGATCCTGTAATTCGTTATCATTATTTTCCACAGCATAGAGATTAATTAATCCTACTACGAAAAAAATGCTGAATGACAGTAATAATTTCTTCATAAGAAGCCTCAAAAAGAGAGTAAAACAATATTTAATTAATTTATTTTTATAATTTTCAAAAGTCTGTAAAAATTAAATCATGTAATTTTTACGTTTGTAATTTCTTATTATCTTTTAAATCGCCAGCCGCGGTCTTCGTGTTCAAATACCCAGCCTACGATTTTGCCTTCGTTAATATCTTCAAAGTTGTTCCAATATTCATCATTATAATTATATCTTGAGCTAGTATCGCCCTTGAAATTATGACCAACTTGGCTTTTAATATTAGTAAATCTTTTTTTCCATTCGTCGAAACTTGATGGTCTTAAATCAATCCATGCTTCAAAGCACCATTTATCAATTTGTGCTTGGTCAGAATTAATTATATCATCGCCTGCTTTCACAGGGATTTTCACATCTTTTCCACGTAAATATGATTTACCATCAGGAAGCATAATTACTAAACCAATTGAAAGCATTTGTGAACGCAGTTCATTATTTGATTTTATTATTTCAAATGCTTTTTCAGATATTTCTTTAGAATCAGCTTTTAATACATTATTTACAGATTTATAAATTTTACGAAGCAAATATGCTTCAAATAATAGCTTAGAAAGTCTAGGAGGACCAAGCAATTCAAATGCCACACTATCAATGTTGTGTTCTTTTTCTAATTTAGATAGAATATTTAAAGCTGAGTGGCGTAAATTACCGGCTCTATAAGTAGGACCCATAGTGAAAGCATCTAAGCCTTGTACTACATCTTTTCCAAAATTTCCACCTATAATTTCATAAATTGCAGCAGCGGATATTTCTTCTGGAGTGATCATTTCCATTTGTCCGAGCGAAGTAATAGCTTCAAATTCTTGCTTTGAGAAAATACCATTTTCGCCAGTATCAATGAATACTGATTCAAAGAACTTATCTGTCGGCTTAACACCTTTGTCGTCACTAAAAGTAAATTTTCCATCTACCTTATGTGCATCGTTAATTTCCATGTCAACAAGAGGAATTGGTTGCCCTTTTCTATAAACTTTATCTTTAGCAATTCTTTTCCATGCTATAGTTGCCGTCGGTTTTACTTCTTTGATAATACAACCATTTGGAGTGCGAGCCATTAAAAATAGTAATAATGTTTGTGCTCCAGCTACAGCTGATTTTGCTAATAATACTCTCGATGGTCTCTCTTCAGAGTGTGTATAAGGAATATTTAATCCCATACCACCGGTACCAGCAGTACCTATTTTTAAGTACATAGTAACCTTTGCATCAGTAAGAGCTGCGTGAAGGATTTGGATATGACGAGATAATTGCGGGATATACATACTTGCAATCATTCTTTCTACATCTTCTTGATTATATTCTTTTTTATCAATATCTCTTAATACATTTGCTGATGTAGAATACACATCTTGATAAGCAATTGTAGTAGCGGTATTAATAGCATCAATAATTAAATCCGGTTTAAGGGTATTTATTATATTATAAAGAGTAGATTCTTTTAATATTTCATTATCTAAGCCTAAGAAGATATCGTCTATCAATTTTCTTCGCATTGTAGGAGTAGCTAGAACTTCTCCCATAGGAATATCTTTATATTCTTTACGGATAAAAATGTTGCCCCATTCGCCACCAAACATATTTGGGTCGTTATCGGGATAATGCTCTCTTAGTTGTGAGATAGCATCTTTTACTTCTTTTTCTTTTAGAGAGGTTACGTATAATTTACTTGGTGAATGCTCCATAATTTTATGGCACAAAGCTGTACCTACTAAGCCCCAGCCGCCAAGAATTAATACTTTCTTTCCTTTAATCTCCATTATTATTCCAATCGAATCAATTATAACTATATAAAAACATTTTACAAAAACTGTCTAAAGAAAATTAGGCAAGTTTTCATCTTATAAAATTACCAAAAAAAAGTCAACTATACAAATTAATTTTTATGATGTTTTGTTTTTTGTGTATCAAGTAAGAGCTTAACACATTGTAATACAATACGTTAGCACTTTTCAAAAAAGATAAAAATAATTTGTAACTTTTATAAAAACTAATTATTTATTTTTAAAATCGATTTACTTATTTAATTTTATTCATTTATAATAAAATTATTGAATTTGTTAATAAAAATATTATCTTTTCCTTTATTGATTTTAACTTGCATTTTAATGCCAGCATCCAAATCTTTTTTCTCAATAATTTCAGATAAATCATATAATTGCGAAATCAAATCCATTTTCTCATAAGGCAAAAGAATATTAATCTTTTTTATATTACTATCATATTTCTTTTGAATTAAATCTAATAATGCAGTTATATTATGTATTTTTTTTGCTGAAATCAAAATAGAATCTGGATATTCATTACTTAAATAATGCAAATAGTCCTTGTCTTTAATTTTATCAATTTTATTTAATGCTAAAATAATTGGTTTATCAACAATGTTTAGACTTTCTAAAGTCTCATTAACTATTTTGATTTGATCTTTATACATCTTGTGACTTACATCTGCTACGTGTATTATTACATCAGCATCAGCTGCTTCCATTAGTGTTGAGCGAAATGATGCAACTAAATGATGAGGTAATTTTCGAATAAACCCAACTGTATCAGAAATAACTGCTTTCTGATTATTCGGTAATTGAAAAGCACGTGTAGTAGTATCTAATGTAGCAAATAGCTTATTTTCAACATAGACATTTGATTCTGACAAAACATTCATTAAAGTAGATTTCCCGGCATTAGTATATCCAACGAGAGCGAATTTTGGAATATTTGTCCGGTTTTTCTTTTGTTGTATCTTGTGATTCTCAATATTATCAAGGTCTTCTTTTAGTTTTGCTATTTTGATTTTGATTAAACGTCTATCTGTTTCTATCTGAGTCTCACCTGGTCCTTTAGTGCGAATACCACCAAATTGCCTTGATAAGTGCGTCCACATTCGAGTCAAACGAGGTAACAAATATTGCAATTGTGCTAGTTCTACTTGAGTCTTTGCCTCTAGAGTGCGAGCATGTTTTGCGAAAATATCTAATATTAACCCACTTCTATCGATAACTTTAATTTTCCATTCTTCTTCGAGATTACGAAGCTGAGCAGGAGTAAGGTCATCATCAAAAATTATAATTTGAATATCTGATTCTTCAATTATTTGTTTTATTTCTTCTACTTTTCCAGAACCTATAGCAGTAGAAGAATTTGGTTTAGCTAATTCTTGATAAATTTTTTCGACCACTTGAGCGCCAGCAGTATCAGCAAGCTCTTCTAATTCATCTAAATAATCAAAAACTTTGTCTTTATCTGCCCCCTTGCGGACTACAGCAATTGCAAGAGCCTTTTCAACCTTTTCTGATGTTTCGTATAATTTATTATTACTATTATTATTGTTTTCGGTAGTCATTCTTTTATAAATTGAGATAAAAAATATAAATTGAGATAGAAAATTGATTGTTGGGCAATATTATTGAATTACGCCCATATATTTAAAAATATCTAAAACTAATTTCTTGCGTTCTGGTAAAAGTGGAATTTTTTCATTAATTCTTAAGTCGAGATTAATAGTAAAAAAATGAACTGTATTTTTAGTTTCAATCCAACCAATAAACCATCCAAAAGGTTTTTTATTTGCCGAAAATGTCCCTGTTTTTCCAAATAATTTATATTGTGGATTTTCCTCAATCAACATCATCGACTTCAAAATATCAATATGCTTCTTTTTTGCACTTATATTATTTAAATAAAGATTATTAAGAAAATAAATTTGTTCATAGCTTGATACCATTAAATCACCATTTAGCCAAAATTTATCAATTTTATCACCTAATGTGCTATCAAATTTATTCTCACCATAATTAAATTTTTCAATAAAGAATTCCATTCTATCCGGTCCAATTTCTCGGGCTAGTTTTTGGAAGCATGGTTCGCAAGAAGTTCGTATAGCTTCTGCTATATTCATATCTTTATTCCAATTTGGGTCTTCGTATTTAGTGCTATCCCATTTGAAAATATAATTTGAATCTCTTACTATACCGGTTTCTAATGCAATTAAAGTACTTACAATTTTAAAAGTAGATGCAGGTTGAAATGATTTTTTACATCGTGCATCATAAAATACAGTGAATTTATTTTCTTTATATTCATAAGCTAAGAAATTTCCTCTTACATTATGTTCTTTAAAAATATTAGCGATATTTTCCTGAGAAAACGTAATTCCGTTTAATGTAATAAATGCTGCTATTATATATATAAGAATTTTGAATATTTTCATTTTTAATTAATAATGTTAAAAAATTTATATTTGTAATTTAAGCAATTTAAAATGTTTTTACAATTTTTTGAAATTAAACTAAATAGCAAATTTAAGAATAAATTATGAAATACTCCAAATACTTTAACAAAAAGTTAATCGGATTATTGGTATATTAGTAGAATTAGTGAAGTAAATTATTTAGAATTATAGTTAATGTTATGCATTATTATATACTTACCTATTGTAGTATCGCTAACAAGAGATTTGTCTATTGCTGATTTAATTTTAGGATTATTAATAACAGCTTCATAAGTAGACTTTGATGTACCATTTACATCAGGATAAACGTCATTAGTTTGGAAAATGGTAAATTTTGAAGTTGAAATTTCACTTATAAAATCATTTATATGTTTATTAGAGGCTTTTGGATAGACATAATACGAACTTTGAGTAAATTTTGATTTATTGTCTGTTTTAAGCAAATAGTTAATATATCCGCTTCCTGTTGCTGCCAAAATAACTTTATCATTTGGAGAAATTCTATTATTAATATATTCTGCGACTTTTCTATGAGTGATATAGCTTGTATTTACTTTACTATCAGAATCGCTTTCGTATTTTTGAGCATAAGCAGGGAAATTAAAAAAGTATTTATATGGCAATTGGCTTACATTTACCCATCTAACAAGTGGAGACAGCGGAACCATTATTATCAGGAAGGTAACTATAATTAGTTTCTTAGCAGTAGAATCAAAATTATGCTTAATAAAATTATAAAATATTGAAAATCCCACACCTGCGAAAATCATATAAGTGCTATTCACTCGGGAATGGTGATAACTATATCCTTTTCGTTCAATTAAAAATGTAATAAATATTAATACGAAAATGATAAATGTAATTCTTAAGAATTTGCTTTCATTGGAATTTGAATCATATTTCTTAATAAAATTAAGAAAAGCTATTAAAATTAAACCTAACACAAATATTGAAATGAAAGATGATAAATAGAAATTAATAGCATTTAAAATCGAACTTACAAAAGCGGAATTTAGCTTGATATGAGAAGCATAAAAATTGAAATATGACGACATTTCGACCATCCCTTGCCTTATCTCTGGATTTAAATAAGGTAATAATGTCCCTCCAAAGGAAATAATAAACCCCAAGCACATTATTAGAAATTTCTTTACTATAATTTGTGTAGGTTTTTTGTTAAAGAAAATATCATCAATAAATGGTGTTACAATTAATAGTCCCAATGTATATTTAAGTCCAGTAAAAAGACCAATTAAAATTGCAATAGTAAAGTAATAAATTAACTTATCATTTTTATAGAGTTGAATATAAATCATTGGGATAATTATCAAGCCGAAAAAACTCTCAATTTGCGATGTATTTGTGAAATTGAGTATTGTGTAAGTTAATGAATAAATTACTCCACTTGCAAATGATGCTATTTTATCTTTGTAAACTTTATACAAAAGCATATACATCATTATACAAGTAGTGATTTGAGCAACAAAATCAAAAAATCTTAAAGATTGTTCTCCACTGCCAAATATCCATGTAATTGCTTTGACTACGTAAAATAAGAATGGTGATTTTATATCAATTATATCTTTATAAGGTAAATAACCTGCATCAAGCATTTTTACCCCTGAAAGAAATAATGCTAAATCACCAGAAAGTGGGAAAAACAAAATAGGAAATAAAAAAATTGCACATATTAATACAAATATCAATAAGTGTTTATAATCAATTGTATTATTAGATATTTCCAAATCGATTTTCTTTAATATTATTTTAAGTAATAATAATTTTTATTTTTTTCGCTGTCTTAAAACTTCGTACATAATTATTGCTGCTGATACTGAGGCATTCAGCGAGGTTATCTTACCCATTAAAGGGATTTTTACAATAAAATCGCAATGTTTAGCGATTGATGGACGCAAACCCTTGCCTTCTGACCCAATAATTATTGCAGTAGGAGAGTTATAAATTTTATCTGTATATTGGTTTTTACCGTCGCTATCAGTACCAACTACCCAAAATCCTGCTTCTTTTAATTTCTCAATTGCAGTGATTAAATTAACTGCTTTTATAATTGGGATATGCTCTAATGCTCCTGCTGATGCTTTAATTGCAGCCGGAGTGATAGGTGCAGAATTCCTTTCGGTCATAATAAGTCCAATAGCACCTGCGCATTCTGCTGTGCGAGCGATTGCCCCTAAATTATGAGGATCGCTAATTTCATCAAGGATAATTAAAAATGGATTTTTGTCTAAATCAGTTATTTTAGATATGAATTCATCAATATTTTGCAATTCAAATGGACGCATTAAAGCGATTACACCTTGAGTTTTATTATCTTTCAGACTCTTTGAATTGTCTTTTCCGATCTCTCTAAAAATGGAATTTTCTAATTGCAGAAATTTCTTTTTGTCATAGTTAGAGCATTGCACTCCTGCGAGCTTTGCTAATTTATAAATTTTATTGATTGCTTCGCCTTGATTACCGAATTGAATGAAAATCTTTTCAATTTCCTTGCCTGAATTAAGTGCTTCGATTACGGCATTCCTACCATATATATATGATGAAAATTCCAAAGTATTCTAATTATAAATAAAAAAAAACACTTACTATTTAATAAGTGTTTTTAAGAAACGAAAAGTTAATATTATTATTTTATAACATTGAATTTATTATAAATACATTTTTATAAATAGTTTTAACCTTTCAACCATTATTTTTTTTTAACATTAGAACTTCAATTAATATTTGCTAAAATTTTTTAAATAATTACCATTGTACCGATATTTAATGGCAAGTTTAGCTCCATTTCAGTTTCTACTGTGATTGGAGAAATAATTTTGCCTTTACTTTCGGAATCAATTATTAAAAATTTATCTTGAATAGGAGTAGATGTAATTGCTTTTACCCCATATTTTTTTGTTAAAATTGGTAGAGATAATGTTTTGATATTTGATTTAAAGAGTCCATGTTGTGTAGCAACAATTAAAATATTATTACTGCTAATTGAAGCACCTGAAGGATAAATTTTGTTTGCATCAAAAATTGGACTACGTAAATCAAAAGATCTAGTAATTTTCAATTGTGATAAGTCTAAAATATCGATTTTTGCATTAGGAATGTCTGTAGCATTAGAGTCAATTAAGGCATTCTTCCCACATATTATTGAAGCAATTGGAGAATTTGGTGCTACTACTATCTGAAGTGGAGAAGCTGATACTTGGATTTCATTCTCAAAAGTATAATTTTGAGAATTTATAATCGAAACGGTATTTGATGTATTATTTGTGATAAGGATCTTACCGCTATAATATGCAATAGATGAAGGCGATTCTCCAATATCAATAAATCGAGAAGTTTTATAAAATTTAATATCGACTATTGCTACTTTGCTATAATCTTTAAAAATTAAATAAGCATCAGTAGCATTTGAAAATGCTATATCAATAGGCATTATCTTTTCATTTTCGAAACTTATAGAATCGATGAAATTATAGTTCCATCTATTATAAATAAAAATTTTATAAGCTTCTGGGATAAGAGCATAAATATGTGAACCATAGACTGCTATGCGAGAAATTTCTTTTTTATTAATCTCGCTATATATTGGACTTGAAAGTAAATTTGCATTTATTATTTTACCGCTTGGCTGCTCAATTACCGATAATTCTGAATGATTTTCGCCTGTAGCAACTAGCATTTTAAAAGAATTATCAGAATTGTCTATAATTGGGTTTTCTTTTGAACAAGATGATAAAATTAGGATTGAAAACAAACTACTTATTATTAATTTGATGAATCGATTTAAAATTTTCATTTTAATATTAAATTGAATAATACATATAATGCAAAATTAACAATAAATTTTTAATTTTAAACATAATTAGAATTAAATACATTAATTATGAAATATTGTCAAAGTAATGAATTAGATTGTGACATATTTGGAAATGGAAATCAAGTTAAAAAAATATTGTCAAAAAGGCTGACACTTTGTCGGTTAAATTGATTTTGGTATAATTTTGATAGATTTATTAGTACAAATCAAAAAAATTGATATTCAATTAAATATCTTAACAAAAATTTGAAATAAATATATAATATTAAATAAACGAAAGGACATAAAAGAATTATGGGAAAAATAATAGGTATTGACTTAGGAACTACAAACTCTTGCGTTTCTGTAATGGAAGGTACTACTCCTACTGTGATTGCAAATAGCGAAGGTTCAAGAACTACACCTTCTATGGTAGGTTTTACAAAAAGTGGCGAAAAAATCGTTGGACAAGCTGCTAAAAGACAAGCTGTAACTAATCCTCAAAATACTGTTTATTCTATAAAAAGAATAATGGGTAGAAGAGTAGATGAGGTACAAGAAGAAATGAAGATGGTACCATATAAAATAGTACCAGGACCAGATGGAAGCTCTGCAAGAGTAGATATAGATGGAAAATTATGGTCACCTCCAGAAATTTCTGCAATGATTCTTCAAAAGATGAAGCAAACAGCTGAAGACTATTTGGGACAAAAAATTACTGAAGCTGTAATTACAGTGCCTGCATATTTTAACGATTCGCAAAGACAAGCAACAAAAGATGCCGGAGAAATAGCTGGGCTTACAGTTCGTAGAATTATTAATGAGCCTACAGCTGCTGCTCTCTCTTATGGTTTAGACAAAAAAGATAAAAATATGACAGTAGCAGTGTATGACCTTGGTGGTGGTACATTTGATATTTCAATTCTTGAAATTGGCGATGGTGTATTCGAAGTGAAATCAACTAATGGTGATACTCACTTAGGTGGCGACAACTTTGATCAAAGATTAATAGATTATTTAGCTGATGAATTCCAAAAATCAGAAAGTATTGATTTAAGAAAAGACCCAATGGCATTGCAGAGGTTAAGAGAAGCTTCTGAAAAAGCAAAAATTGAATTATCTCAGATGCTTCAAACTGACGTGAATTTACCATTTATTACTGCTAATGCAGATGGTCCAAAGCACTTAAATATTAATATTACTCGTGCTAAATTTGAATCTATATGTGGCGATTTATTCGAAAAATCATTAAAACCATGCGAGCAAGCAATGAGCGATGCTAAATTAACTCCAGCACAAATTGATGAAGTAATTTTAGTTGGTGGCTCTACTCGTATTCCTAAAGTACAAGAATTAGTTAAAAATTTCTTTGGCAAAGAGCCATCAAAAGGCGTAAATCCTGACGAAGTTGTAGCTGTTGGTGCTGCTATTCAGGGTGGTGTATTAGCTGGCGATGTAACTGATGTATTGTTATTAGACGTTACACCTCTTACTCTAGGTATTGAAACTTTAGGTGGTGTGATGACTCCGATGATTCCAGCAAATACAACAATTCCAACTCGTAAGACAGAAATTTTCTCTACTGCTGCTGATAGCCAAACTTCAGTAGAAATACACGTATTGCAAGGTGAACGCCCAATGGCAAGAGATAATAGAGCATTAGGAAGATTCCATTTAGATGGAATTCCAATTGCTCCAAGAGGTATTCCTCAAATAGAAGTTACTTTTGATATCGATGCCAATGGTATATTAGGTGTAGCTGCTAAAGATAAAGCAAGCGGAAAAGAGCAAAATATTAGAATAGAATCTTCATCTGGATTAAGTAAAGATGAAATCGACAAAATGAAAAATGAAGCTCAGTCTAATGCTGCCGACGATAAGAAACGTCGCGAAGAAATTGACTTAAAAAATCAAGCTGATAATTTAGTTTATTCTACCGAAAAGCAATTAAAAGATTTAGGAGATAAAATTACTCCAGAATTTAAAACAAAGATTGAAGCAGCAAAAGAAAGATTAGAAAAAGCAGTGAAAGATAATAATACTGCAGAATTTAAGCCAGCAATTGATGCATTAAATCAAGTATGGAGCGAGGCTTCTACTCAGATGTATCAGGGTGCAAGCTCTCAACAAAGCGCCGATACAAATAATGCTCAACCAAATCAAGAGCAAGCTCAAGATGATAAAAAAGATGGTGGCGTAGAAGAAGCAGATTATACAATTGTAGATGATAAATAATAAATAATAATTAGTTTAAGTAAATTTATTAGATCCTGTTTTCAGAAATGAAAACAGGATCTTTTTTATATTATTATTTGATGTTGAAAAAATAATTATCTTCAAAATATGCATTATATAGACTATTTCTGAAATAATAAATATTTTTTTAAAAAAAGTGGGAAAAAGTGGGAGAAATTCCCAATATTTTTATTATATTTGCGTACTTAAAATTGTAATTATTTTATTTTGATATTTTCATTAAATAAAATCATTATAAAACTAATATATAAATTTGTTTTGAAGTATAATTCGTATTAAAAATGTCATTTTTCAAAGGGCAAGAAGTTTATTCCATCGATAGTAAAGGGAGAGTGAATATCCCGGCTAAGATGAGAAAAGCCATTTCTCCAGAGGCTAACGATACATTCGTTTTGACTCGAGGTGTAGAAAAGTGCATTATGGCTTATCCATTCGATGAATGGCGGAAATATGAAGAGAAATTCGAACAATTAAATCAATATGACGAGAAAAATAGGTACTTCCTTAGAATTTTGTTAATGTGGAGCGAAGAAGTAAAAATCGATGCTCAGCAGCGAATTTCAGTACCTAAACCATTAATTGATTTTAGCGAAATTGATAGCAAAGTAGCAATTATTGGTATGATTGACCATCTTGAAATATGGAATCCACAAATATTCCAAGATTATTTAAAGAGCCGTGACGAATCATACGCAGAA
Organism: uncultured bacterium; assembly: GCA_937875295.1. Lineage (GTDB taxonomy): Bacteria > Bacteroidota > Ignavibacteria > Kapaibacteriales > UBA2268 > CALLXS01. The sequence continues at coordinate 22,583 of CALLXS010000020.1, forward strand.
ATAGCTGAAAAAGTAATGATTAATAATTAATTTATTCTACCAATGAATAAATAATTATTGATTAAAAAATTATAACTATATAAAAAAGGTGGGGAAAAGTGGGGGGATAATTACTCTCACTAAATAAACTTTTTAATGATGAAAAAAAATCAGAAAAAAGTGAATAAAAAAAAGCAGATTGACTATTCACAAGCAAAAGAATATGAATATCATCTGCCCGTTTTCTTAGAAAAAGTACTAGAATACTTAAATATAAAAGAAGACGGAATTTACATCGATGGCACTTTAGGAGGAGGTGGGCATTCGAGTGAAATTTTACGAAGGCTGGGGAAAAACGGGAAACTGTTAGCCTTCGATAAAGATGTGATGGCGATTGAATATTGTCTCACATTATTTGCTGAAGAAATTGAAAAAAGTGATAATAGTAGAATATCAATCCTAAATCAAAGCTTCAGTGAGGCATGCAGCATAAAGAGTATTTGCGGAAAAGTAAATGGGATTTTATTAGATCTCGGGGTTTCCTCTAGGCAGTTAGATGACAGCAATAGAGGGTTTAGCTATAGATTTGATAGTCCTCTTAACCTTAGATTCTCTTCTCAGGGGATCGATGGCGAAGAATTACTTAATACCGCAAAACAAGAAGAGATTGAAAGTCTCCTAAGAAAATATGGAGAAGAACCTTTCGCAAGAAATATATCGCGACTTATCGTTGAGAGACGTCGCGTATTTCCTATTAAAACGACTTTAGATTTAAGGAAAATTATTGAAGAATCAGTACCTCCAGCCCAGCTGATTAAGTCGTTATCTCGCGTATTTCAAGCAATACGCATAGCAGTAAATGATGAATTATCAGTTCTCGAGGAAGCAATGAGAAATTCTACAGAACTTCTCACAAACGGAGGTAGAATCGTAGTAATTTCATATCATTCTTTAGAGGATAGAATTGTAAAAAATATTTTGCGAGAATATGCATCAGATAAATATAATGATGACCCATTGCCGAAATTAATTAGAAAAAAGCAATTGAAGATCCTCACGAACAAACCTATTATTCCAGATGAAATTGAAATAAAAAATAATCCTCGCTCGCGTAGTGCGAAACTAAGAATTGCAGAGAAATTGTAGTGCTTTAGAATTTAAGGAGAATTAATTTATTATGGGATTTTAAGTTCTATAATGGTACATGCTAAACCATATATATTTTTTTCTGTAGGATTATAAAAAGGTACAATTGTGTAGAAATAGCCAGCCTGAGGAATGATCTCAATATTCAATAGCATATTATTTTCAATATAAATTTTGAATAATTGGGCAACACTTGGACTTTCTATTAAAGAAGTGTAATCCCTATATTTAAAAATTTTCTTTGGTAAAAGTTCGTTATGTATCTCCAATTCCGGTAGATAAGGCATTGAATTAATTATTCTAATATATGATTTACTTTTATTAAGTATTTCTACATAATCTTTAATAAGAGTAGCTTGCACTTGGTCGGCGTTCCCAGAGGGAATAAATGTGTAATAGGAATTTAAGTCTAATTGGACAGATACTTTATAAAAATCAAAAATATTATGTTTTATATTGATATAATTATATCCACTACCGATTTTTTCATATTGGCTATTGCTCTTAAATAGGAGATTATTAATAATTTCACCATATTTAGTATCAATATTTATTGAATATGTATTGTGAACAGCATTTAGAATACAAATATTTGCATAGTTCTGTGGAGTCAATTTCTTTGGAGTGTCAGCGCTAGGAGGGCATTCGCAAGAAATTGTCCATAACAATAAAATTAAAATTATATATCTAAAATATTTCATAATGTAAGTTATAGACTCATCAGAAAAAAGCTTATTATTTTATTAAATTGATTTTTTAAAAATTGTATTATTCAATTTCTGGGAAATTATAAAAAATTTTAGTTTATTAATTTAGTATTCAAATATTAAATCCGTGTCATTATAAATTAGAGGTTATGGTATCCTCTTGAGCTTTAGTTTCTTTTTAAAAGAGTATTATTGCAATGATTATATACAACACGGTCATTGCGATGAGTTTCAAAATGAAATCTCTTTCATTATTTATTATTTATAGAACTAAAAAAAATATTGAATTTAAATATACTAAAATTCTTTCACTTTTAATATGTTGGTTTATTTTAAATTTATAAAAGAAATAAAAAAACTCTACTACAATAGATACTATTAATCAATTTAGTAGAGTTGTTATTTTATAATAAGAACTAAATTTTTATAAATTCAAGCTAATCCCATATAATATTTCAAATTTATTTGAATTGTAAAATTCTCTATTTATATTATAAATTAGTGTGCTGTAGTCACCTGCAATGAATCCATTTAGTGATTGAGTGATTGGAATATTTAGACCTAATTGTAATTCACCTATTACGCCAGCTTTGCAACCGCCCACGCCTGTTTTAGCATAGATTTGTGCAATATTGCCTATATTTAAATATTTTGGAATATATTTATATGAAAATGTTCCCCAATAGTAATTTGGCATTTGCTGATATAAAGTGAGTTGGTCACCATTATGATATAAAAATTCTTGATAAAATTCATTTTCGCCAAAGCTACCACCGATATAATGTTCTTCATTAATTTTATACATCAATGAAATAGAGCTACCGGAGAAGAATGATTTTTCATCTGCAAATGCGATTGACTTAGAATTGCGGAAAGCACGAGTATTTATTGTCAATTCAAAATTAGATTTTACATCCGGTATGAGCATTAATTGATTATTAAATTCATTTTGATGAAAGTAATTAATTGCCGTGTTGCTACTAAAATTATCAAAATTTGCGGGAGTTAATGTTGCTATAGATTGTTTATAATTAGTGTTTAAATTATTAGGTTGTTTAATATCCTCTAAGTATAGTTTTTCAGCAATATCATTACTTTTATTTTGCTGAATTATCTCTTTATTTTTGTCTGATTTTGAGATTATTGAAGAATTTTGATTTTTTAAATAATAATTGGAATTACTCAAGTTAGAATTAGTTTGATTTTTCTGTTTTCCTTTAATTGAGGAATTACGGTCAATTAATGAAGATGCCAAAGGAATTGATGCTTCATTTTGTTGATTAATTAGATTATTTTCAGTATTTTGATTTACGACATTTGAGAATGAATTTCTTTGACTATTTATAAGTACATTATTAGAATCAAACGCATCTTTTAATAACAAAGTACCTGAAATGCTCAAGACAAGGATAGTTGATATTAATACTGCTAATCTATATTTGTTATTTTTGCATCATCTAAGGTCTCGTCGTCAAATGTTCTTAATTTATTCCC
>CALLXS010000021.1 GCA_937875295.1 uncultured bacterium
ATTCTACAAACGAAAACAAATATAAACAAAAGTTTAATATTATCGTTGATTTTCTTCTTTTTAATATTAAGATTGACCGGCGATATATTATTTTTTATTTCTTCTAATTTAGATTCACAAAATATTTATATATGGAAAATAATATCAACTTTACCGTTAATTGTTGGAATTATTTTTTATTTAATTAAGTTAAGTGTAAAATTTGATGAAATTGATTTTTTACTTTTCTTTAAAATAATTTCTCGTTGGTTAATCGTTACTTTAGCATTAATGCTTCTAATTGAGCAGATTCGTCCAAGCGTTATTTCTGCTTATTTACTTGAGAAAGACTTACTCCAACTAATACTCAATAATGTAATCGCATTTTTATTAATAGCATTTGGATTTAGTTTACTTTTTGTTTCTTATCGATATTTAATTTTTAATATTAATAAATATACTAGAATTTTTATTGTTTTAATTTTAGTTTTCTACATAATATTATATTTTATAGAAATATTATCTAATATTTATTATAATTTAAGTATAGAAAATTATAATATTTTCTATTTAATAATAGGTCTTTTAATTTTCATTTCATTTAGTATTAAGCCGACAATAGCACTATTAAATAGACGAGATGTCTTTAAATTAATTCTCTATACTATTGGAGTTATTAGTTTTATTGTATTAAATCTTGAAAATATAGTCAACTATCATGGTCCATTTAATTCTACATTAGAATATTTTTTAAATACTTCATCTCAATTACTTGCAATTCCGCTTTTAATAGTAGGAACTTTATATTTAAAAATATTTTTTGTCTCTCTTCTTACACTGCCTACTAGCGAGATAGTAGAACAAAAGACAAATGAATTCAATTCAATTACTTTTTTAAATAGTAAAATCGCAAACACTATCGATTTAGATGCACTTTTAAAAACAATTAATGAATTAGCTATTAAAAGTACAAATGCAAAATATTCTTGGATAGAACTAATTTCTGAAGATAAAATTGATAAAATTTATACTCAAAATATAGATCCAAAAGTTATTAATTCTTTTCATGAAGAAACAGAATTTAATGATTATTTATTCAATTTAAAAGAAATTGATTTAATACGCACAATAAATAGTAAGAATTTTGCAAATAGCAAAATCTCACATATCTTGCCACATTTTAGCTATGCCAAATCAATGATTTTTGTTCCCCTTTATTTCAAAACTCAGAAAATTGGTAATTTAGCACTTTTAAGCGATAAAGAATATGGATTTAATAGTAGCTCAATTAAAATATTAAATGCTTTTACTGATAATATTAGTATTGCCATCGAAAACGCAAAATTAGTAGAAGCCTCAATTGAGAAAGAAAAATATAAACAAGAATTATTATTAGCAAAGGAAATTCAAGATAAATTATTACCTGAGTCGCTTCCAAACTTAACTAATTATTCTTTAGCTGCATATTCCGAATCAGCTGAAATAGTTGGTGGTGATTATTATGATTATTTTATTTTAAAAAATGGTAATTATTGTCTGGTAATAGGAGATGTCTCTGGTAAAGGAATTAGTGCAACTTTTTATATGGCTCAGTTAAAAGGAGTAATTTTATCTGCTGCAAAAGAAAGTAATTCGGTTAGCGAATTGCTTATGAAAGCAAATAATATCCTTTACGGTACTATGGATAAAAGAATTTATATTACTATGAGTGCTATTGAAATATTAGATTCTAATGGTAAAATTGGAATATGCCGAGCTGGTCATATGCCTGTTATAATAAAAAATCGAAATGGTATCTCTTCACTTACTCCTTCCGGTTTGGCTATAGGTCTTATTTCCTCGAGCAAGTTTAATGAAGTATTAGAGACAATTTACTATCAATTTGAAGAAACCGACACTTGCGTATTATTCACAGATGGAGCAAATGAATTAAGAAACAATGACGAGGTTGAATTTGGAATTGAAAATCTGAAACAATGTATAAATAATAGCGTATTCAATTCAAGCAATGAGTTATTAGATAACATTAAAAATACTTTATTTGAATTTTCTAGAGATATTAATCAAATAGATGATATTACTTTGCTCGCTATTAAATATAAATAACTTATTAAAAGTCTATGAAAAAATCAAATTTTAATGCTTCTGTAGAAATAAAAAATGATATTCATATTATTTATGTAAAAGGATATCTCGATGCTCATACTGCCCCATTCTTAGAGAAAACAATTAACGAGATAATTAAATCCGGTAATTTTAAAATTATTGTTAATTTCAAAGATTTAAATTATATTAGTAGTGCCGGACTAGGTGTTTTTATGGGTTTTATCGAAGAATGCAGAGATAACAAAGGCGATATTAAAATGTGTGAATTACAAAAAAACGTATATACAATTTTTGATTTACTTGGATTTCCATTGCTCTACGATATTGATAAAGAAATGACCGCATCAATTAATAAATTTGAGAATCCAGATTCTAATATTAATTCTAATAACAACTTATAAATTATTAGAATTTAAGTTTAATTTATAATATGGAAAATACTTCTGAACCAAATATTTTTATTATTAATAGCGATTTAAAAAATCTTTCAGAAATTAGAGATTTTATTTATAATTATACTCTCTCTAAAATCCCAGATAATGATTTCGCACTAAGAATTTCTCTTGCTGTTGATGAAGTTTGCTCAAATTTAACAAAATACTCCTATAAACTATATTCTAAAAACTTCATTAAAATTAAAATTGACATTGTTGGGAATAAATTACAAATTGATATTATGGACAATGGTGAAGAATTTAATATTGTAGATTATAAATCACCATCTCTCAAAGAATATTATTCAAACTATATGAAAAGTGGGCTTGGGATCACAATTATTAAATTAATCGTAGACGAAATCTCGTATAACTCATACGAAAATTATAATTCTCTTACTTTGATTAAATATTATACAAAATGAGATTTATAATAATTGCATTCTCTCTTTTATGTGCTTTCTTATTAGCTAAAAAAAGTAATTTTTTCCAAACAAAAGTGCTTTCAAAAGTATTTGTTATTTCTTTATTAGTAATTACTTTTTTATTTATATTACTTCCTACCTCAACCACAAATCTCGAAACAGCATCATTTTATATTAAAAACAAATATTCTAAACCTATACCGATATTAATTCAGAATAACAAAATCAAAGATGAATTACAGAAAAATAAATTTTATATAGAGAATGAAGTAAAATTTGAGTTAAATGATAATATCAAATACAATAAAGAAAATTTTTTTATTGCTAAATTTAAAGATATTTCATATGCAGAAATTACTGAAGTTTCTTATAAATCATTGAATTTCTATTTCCCGTTTATCGCTGGATTAGAAAATTCAATTAAATTATTTCCTATCCATGTAGGAAGTGCTTGGGTAGCTTTTCTTGGGTTTGTTTTATCTTTGCTTAATTCAATACAGTACCTTAGAACAAAAGTAATTATATATGATAGAAAATCTTTTTTATCCTCAAAATATGGCTTTATTTTTTGTATCATGGCCACGATTTTAGGAATGATATGGGCTAAGCATAGTTGGGGTGCTTATTGGAATTGGGATCCAAGACAAATTTCAATCTTTTTATTGCTCTCGATTTATTTAGCATATTTTGTTTTAAGACAATCTATCATTCAGCAAGAAAAAAAAGCTCGTTTTTCAGCTGTATATTCGATATTCGCTGGCTTTTCATCTCCATTTCTCATTTTCATTCTTCCTAGAATTTCAAGTGGATTGCACCCAGGAGCATCAAATGGAAATAGTTCACCACTGATTTCATCAAATCAATCAATGATGAATGATAATTTATTTATTGTATTTGCAATTACATTATTTACATTTACTATCTTATTTTTATATCTTTATTACTCAAGTTTAAAGAATCAAAAAAATAATTATTGAAAAAAAACATTTTTTAATTTCAATCGTAAATTGTTTTATAAATAATAATTTTTAAAAATTTAAGGAAATTAAAATGAAATTTTCAAAAATAATAGTAATATTAGCATCAATTTCATTATTCTCAGTTTTATTCTCATCATGTAGTGATAATGGTGTAACAACTCCAATTGATAATAAATCATTTATCAATTTTAAAGCAACTGGTTCAGTTATCAAAAATTTCAAATCAGATACTTTCACTAAAAATGAAAGCGGAAGAAATTTTACTTTTACCGGAACTACTTCGGATGGCAAAGAAATAATTATGATTCAATTTGTAAATTTACCAGAATCACAAGTTGATATTGATTTAGCAGATTTGACTAATCCTACTCATGCTTTTATAACTTATTCAATTCAGCAAACTAATGGTACTACTGAGAGCTATAAATTGACCTCCGGTAATATCCATGTTACTGCTAACAACAAAAATACAATTGAAGCTGATTTCTCTGGAATGTACGAATCTGGTTTAACTACTATTGGTTTTACAGAAGGCAAACTTGAATATTATGTCAAATAATATATTAGTTCATCGACTTTAATAAAATAAGGCAAGTAATTTTCAATTACTTGCCTTATTAATAAATACTTAAGCTAAAAATCTTATAAAATTATTTCATTTATAATACCATTTTCTATAGGTAAAGTAAATTTAAATTTAGTGCCATCACTATTTTTGCTTTCTGCCCAAATTTCTCCATTATGTTTATCTATAAATTCTTTGCACACAATTAACCCTAAGCCGGTACCTTTTTCTTTATTTGTACCAGCAGTAGAATATTTTTCATCAATTCTAAATATTTTTTTTAATCCTTCTTCGCTTATTCCAATACCTGTATCATTAACTGAAATTTGTACATATTTTAAATTATTTATTGGAGATGTTAAATATTTATCCACAGTGATTTCTATTTTACCATTATTTGGAGTATATTTTATTGCATTAGAAACTAAATTCCTAAAAACTGTAGAAATCATGTTAAAATCACAATAAACTTCAATTTCATTTGGAATGTTATAATTAATATTGATATTTTTATTTTTTGCATTATTTTTAAGCACAGAAGTTGAATTTATTGCAAAATCGTTTAAACGTATAAATTCTGGATTATATTCAATTCTACCTGTTTGCGAGCGTGTCCAAGTGAGTAAATTCTCTAATAATTCATATAATTTCCTTGATGAATTACTTATTTCTTTAGAAAATTTTTGAAATTCATTAATAGACAGATTAAATTCCGAATTTGCCATTATCTCACTTGAAGAAATAAGCACGCTTAATGGGTTTTTTAGATCATGAGCAATAATCGTAAAGAACTTATCCTTTGTAGCATTTATTTCTACTAATTCTTTATTATATTTATTAATTTCAGTAATATGTTTTTTTTCTTCTGTAATATCAGTAATTAAAAATACGATATGAATTATTTCTCCATTATCATTTTTAATAGAAGAAACTGACATTCTCTCCCAAATTGCATCACCATTTTTCTTTTTAGTCAAAATATCACCTTGCCAATCAACTCCTTTAGAAATAGATTCTAAAGATGAAATATAGTCTTCGGAATTTGAAATTTCAGTATAAATGTCGAATATCTTTTTTCCGAGTAATTCTTTTGCACTAAAACCTGTAGTAGAAATAAATGATGGGTTGACATAATCAATAGTTGCGTTCTTATCAGTTATTAAAACCATTACAGGTGATGTATTCACTGCAATAAAAAATAGTTTAAAGTTTTCTTCTGCAATTCTTCTTCTTTCTAATTCTAACTTTAGCAAATTATTTTGCTCAAGTATTATATCATTTGATTTTTTTAGCTCTAAATGCACTGATAATCTTGCCATAAGTTCTTCTTTATCGAATGGTTTAGCGATATAATCAGCAGCACCAAGACTAAGCCCTTTAATTATATTTTCCTTATTCCCTAAAGCTGTTAAAAATATTATAGGAATATGAGTGAATTTTTTATTAGACTTGAATCTTTTGCATAATTCCTGACCAGACATCCCTGGCATCATAATATCAAGAAGAATTAAATCTGGTATTTCTTTATTAGCTTTTTGCCAAGCATCAAAAGCATTATTAGCTGTAAGAACTCGATAATTATTTCCTAATAAAAAATTACTTATGATTTTCATTTGCAAATCATTATCTTCAACAATTAATATAAGCATATAACTAAATTATTAGTGATTAGAAAGACAATTCAAATAGAATACGATTTAGAATAAATTAAATTTTGTAATTTTTTTTAAAATAATTAAAATAATCATAATATTATATCGTTTTAGTAATCTTAAAATGTAAAATTCTATTTTTAAAAAAATATTTTTTTACTTCATTGTACATTGAAAATTAATATAATTTTAATATAATTGTTTTGTTTCACTAACTTTCCGATTAAATGGCAATATTGATTCATAACTTTTGGAAGTCAATTAAAAACCTTTCAAATAGTTACTCTTCACTTATCAAGCCATTAATTTTCATTTTTGCAATTTTTCTATTTAGCAGGACTGAGAGTACTATCGCGAATAATAGTACCTATACTTTAAAAAATGAAAATTTAGACTCATCTTCAATAATTTCTTCCACTTTTATTAATAGCCATATAAATGAAGATGAAGTAAATGGAACTTACTACGAACAAAATGGTGGTTCTTCATGGTATCATCATAAATTTCATAATAGAACAACTTCAAACGGCGAACGATACAGGAAAGATAAGCTCACTGCAGCTCATAAAAAATTACCTTTTGGTAGTATCGTTAAAATAACTAATAAACTAAATGGAAAAACCATTTTAGTTCGTATAAATGACCGCGGACCTTTTCATAGGAAAAGAATAATTGATTTATCGCATAAGACCGCAGTCGAGCTTGGTGCTTTAGGGAATCCAAAAGTAAAAATTGAGACTTTTATTCCAGACAAAAGCTACCGTAACGATGATATAGCTGATGAATACTTCATAGCATATTCTACATTTGACAAACCACAATTATTACCAGAGGGTGAATTCGATGACGATCGTAAAATTATCAGCTTGGTCATGTATGTTCCAGCTGGTTTTTTTGAAGAAATGTTTTTTAAAGGACTGCTGGTTCGGCTTTTCA
>CALLXS010000022.1 GCA_937875295.1 uncultured bacterium
GAGTTATGCGTTTTAAATTCAATAATTAGTTTTTTATATTGTTCAAATAAACTGCCAGTCCCTACCAATAAAACTTTGAAATTAGGAATTTTGCTTTTTAGTATTCTGGCTACATTTATAAGTAAGTCCTGGTGTTTCCTATAGCTTAGCTCGGCAACATAAAGTAAAATAAATTCATCTTCATTATAACCATACTCTTTACGTATTTGACTCTTTTCCTCTGATACTTGAGGTTTAAAATTACATAAATCAATTCCTACACCATGAACCCATTTTATGTTATTAGCTTTAAAATGCTTTTTCCCTATTGAACTTGGGACAAATCGTACATTTATATTAAAACTTTCTCCCGGAGGTATAGTAGTATTTAAATAATATAAATCATTTTCAAAAATAAAATCAGGATTATCTTCGATAATAGTAGAAAATTTAATTGGAGCTGGTATATTTCCATTATTTGTAAGAACTAAAGTATGAGTAGCAGTAGTTGTAGTCCTTACTTTCCCAAAATCATACGAAAGATCATTTAATTCCGAGCTAATGCCTTTACCCTTTAGAGTCAAATATCGAGGTGATTCACAATTATAAAGTATTTGATAATTCTCAGTATAATTTTGATTATTTTTAGGATTAAATCCAATATCAAATTTTACCGAATTACCAGATTTTATTGTAATTGGAAACGTGTTGTAAGATTCATAGTCAAAAGCTCCAGTAATTGGGCTTAAATTTTGTAATCCAGTAACAATTATGTCCTCTACCCCATCATTTCTAAATGTAATAGATTCTCTTTTATCATTATTTAAATATACATCTCCGAAATCTAACATATCGTCAGCTAAGAATTCGCAAGCATTTACCTTTAATTTCCAATTAAAAGTATATGTTTTATTACAATTATATTGAAGAGTTATAAATGAATTAATTTCATTTAAATCACCATTTGGAGAAGCACATATTTGATATTTAAATTTTTCTCCCGGCAGTATTATATATGGTAGAGTTGCTGAAGGAATTACAGTAACTTTTGGGCTATTCGACGTAATAGAATAAATTGTAAAAGGAATCTTCGATTTGTTTTCTACCCAGAGAGTATCATAGCACTTTGTGCTTTTCCAATCTACAATATCATTTGTAATATTACCATTTGAATATGAAGCTATTAATGGATAAAATGTGTAGTTAAAAGTAAATTCATTCCCTGCGCGATCTTGTCCTTTAATTTCTAAATATCCTTCTATTCTATCATCAATTACATTAGCATCTATTGATACATAAGTGCTTGTATCACTAATTTGCCCTATTGTGCAATTATAATTTTTAGTATTTTCAGTATTTACATAAATAAAGTCTATCCCCGAATTTACTGTCGTATCTTTAGATTCATATACATACCCTGTGAGCTTACCACATAAAGAATCAACCTTTACTATAGGTGCTTTATTATCAACCATTTCTAATGGCAATAGAGATGAACCCATAATTACAGAGTAGGAATCATTCTTGCCATAACCATAGAGTATCCCAGAAAATCTCCCTGTACTTGAAGTAAATAAATGGCTACCTGTACCTACTGGAATCCGTATCCAATAATAATTTGTTCCCGGAATTTCCGTAACATTCAAATTAAAAATATCTTGTAAATACATACCATCAAATTGAAATGTCGGAAGAGCTTGCTTTTCCATAACAATTGAAGCTCTATGAGTTTCATATTGATTACTTACTTGAATAATAGAGGAATTATCAGGAGTTTGGATTAATATCTTCTGCACATATTGTTCAACTGGAGGTACTAAGGTCATACTTGGGTCAAAGTTTGCGTTATCAGCATAACCTGTATGCTTCATATATTGCATAATTTGAATCGGACCTGAACTGCTCCAAACTGCTGGATAACTCAACAAAGGAATTTCTAAGAATGAAAATTTATCACCTAAAGTATAGTGCGAAGTATCTCCATTAGCTCTTCTAATTGTTAAATTAGTACCCGGATTTTTTGCTATTACTCTATATAAATTGCCATCTTCTTTATTATTTGCTAATAAAAATGGAATAGTAACAAAATTTGTACCCCAAGAATTAATTGGAGTCATCATCTCTACTAAATGATCTTTAGTATCATAGAGAATTGATAAATTTTGCAAAATTGCAGTTCTTACATGCCCAGAGAAGACTCCAATAGGTTTATCAGCACTAACGTTACTTCCCGTTAAATCACCACCATCTCTTACATCAGAAGATTGCACTAAGTAAGTCTGCCCTTTGTTTAATATTACAGTAAATGGAGAGCCTGCTGGTCTGTTCTCAGCTGTAACTGCAGCAGGAATAATTCTTACTGTCGTATTATCTTCGCTTGCAATCACGCAAAATTGACTTTTCCTCGGTACGCTTGGTTCGGATTCATTAGGATCTTTATAAGTATCATTCGGAAAAGACATAATGACATATTCTTTACCCCAATTCATCGTAGGAATAGCTGAAAACATATCTGAAGAAGCCGGAATGGAATTTATCCCATAAATTGTAATCGGTACGTCTGAAGTAATATGAATAGACATATTTAAAACTATCTCTGAACGTGTCTGTACTACTTCTCTTCCGAAAATTACTTTCCCCATTGTATTTGCTGCAATATGAATATCTCTTGAGTTCCCTTGGAAATTTACATTTACATTTGCGTTTCTTGAGCTGGAAATGAATATTTCGAGGGCATTAGGTTCTTGCTCACGGGTTGTATAAGTAATTTCATTTTGCATAAATGCCACATAGAAATTCCTACCCTCGAAAGAAGACATTTTATTACCGCCCTGAGAATATAATTGATATGCACTTTGCGAGAAAATTAGCAAAAGACATAATAAAAATATTATGCGATTGAATCTATTTTTATAACTAAATTTCATAGTTAATCCATAAAGGAATAAATTGACAATTAAAAATGTAAGTTAAATTACGATTTTCTTTTATATTAAACAAAAATATTAAATAAAATATTTAAATAAATATAAAATAAAAACAAACACAAAACAATCATTTTAGTTTTGTGAATTTATTTTAGGAAAAATAATAGGAAAAAAAATTTTCATTTTAAATTAAACCTTTTTTCAAACATCTTGTCTATTATTACGTAAATGTAAATATAAGAAATTGATTTTCTAAATAAGTATTAATAACAAATTATAAAAAACAAACTAAAAGGATAGATAAAATGAATAGAATAGGTAAATTATCAGCTATAATCATTGCATTTGTATTGGCTTCTGTTGCATCTTATGCATGTGATATTGATTTCGATATTACTAATGGCAAAAAAGCTACATATTCGCAAAATGATGAAGTTACAGCAAAAGTAACTGTAAAACTCACTCATAGAGGTTGCTCCGAAGGTATTGGCAATACTACTCTTTCTCCTAAAGGTATGGAAATTAAATCTGCTACAAAATGGGTAGAAAAATCTAACGGAGTATTTGAGAGAAAATTAAAATTAAAAGTTACTTCTAATAAAGGAAATGCTTCTCTAGTCGCTGAAAGAATTTGTAATAAAGACGGTGGAAAAGGAACTCTTAATCTACCTGTTAAATAATATATCAAAAAGTTGAATTAACAAAATTACCGTTTAATTTAAAAATTGAGTTTATCCCAATTAATTAAACGGTTTTTTTTATTTTTGTAGTATATTTTAAATATTTATTACAATTTGATTTCAATTCTTTATGATAAATAGATTTATACAAAGCAATTACAAGATTAATTCGATTTTATTGCGATCATTTTTATTACTATTCATTGTTGTATTGATCCCTATTTCTGCAAAAGCTCAATGCCCAGACAAAGCATGTTCTTCTTGCGAAGATACAACAGTATGCGGGAAAAATCAACCTAAAAGTGCAGCAGCAAAATTAACCGCTCTGAATATTCAAGCTCAAGAAGAAGATACTTTTGAACCCTATAACCCTAGTGATGAACAAAGTTCTGAAAGCTCTTCAAGTAGCGAAGATGATGAATTTATAGAATATAATGCTGAAAGCGATACAAATAGCGTTGCTCAAGAGCAAGAAATTTTAAAAGAAGAAAAACCAATATATTCTTATAAACTATTTTTCCCTATAGTATCCCTTATAATGACTGCTTTAGCAGGAGTATTTGTACGATTTAAATCAACTCGCCGATTACGTGGAGTATTTTTAGCATTATCTGTAATATTTTTAGGATTTTATGTAGGAGCTTGCCCTTGTCCTATATCAAGTTTTAGCTTTACTATAATTGCAATGACTGGTGGAGAAGTTAATTGGGAAAATATGATTTGGTTTTTAGGATTAATTCCTCTTACATTCGTATTTCATAAAACATGGTGCGGTTGGGTGTGCCACTTGGGTGCATTGCAAGAGTTTTTATTTATGAAATCAAGTAAATTAGAATTTCTTAAATCTCGCCGCACACAAAAAGTCCTCAAAATAATGCGTTATATTTTTGTCGGCGTGCTAATAGTACAACTTGTTTTCACACATTCGTATTTGTTTAATCAAGTAGACCCATTTAGAGTGGCTTACAATTTGGGATATAATGCTGGTTATTTAGAATGGATTTTATTAGGATTATTAGTTTTAACATCTATTTTTATATATCGTCCGTTTTGTAAAGGAGCTTGTCCAATAGGTCTGGTGCTTGGTTGGATTACAAAAATACCCGGAGCAGCAGTGCTTGATAAAAATAAAGATTGCTTAAATTGTTCGCTTTGTGCTACAAATTGCGATCATCAAGCTATCTATAGAGAAAATAAAATTTCAATTATTGACAATAAAGAATGTATTGCTTGCGGTGAATGTATGCAAGGATGCAAAAAATGTGGAATTGAAATGTATAGACACAACAACGAGCATAAAGACGTAAATAAAATTTGCAAAGACAATCTTAAATAAAATTATTTAATATTATATTTAAAAAATCACCAATAGAAAGTTCTCTATTGGTGATTATTTTTTTAATCTCAAATACTTAGCAATTATGCATATTGTTCATTACTAATTTCTTTTAGGAAGAAAGCAGATGCTTTAATTCCTCCGTAGAAATTATCTAATGAGAAGTTCTCATTTGGTGAATGAATATTATCAGTTGGCAAGCCTAACCCCATTAATACAGTTGGTGCATTAAGCACAGAGCCAAATAAAGCTACTATTCCAATTGATCCACCTTCTCGCATAAATACAGGTTCTACTCCGAAAGCCTTTTTAAGAGCGATCTCGCATGCTTTAATTGGCTTTTCAGTCATGTCAACCATAACAGGTTCCCCACCATGAATATAAGTCAATTCAGCTTTTACAGTATCAGGAGCAATTTTTTGAATATATTTATTTAATAATTCATATACTTCTTCAGAATTTTGATTAGCAACTAATCTAATTGATATTTTAGCTGTTGCTATGCTTGGAAGTACAGTTTTTGCACCTTCTTCGGTGTATCCACCATAGATACCATTTACATCAAGGGAAGGTCTAGCCCAATTTCTTTCTAATGTTGTAAAGCCTTTTTCACCATTCAATGCTTTCACACCTAAGTCTTTCATATATTTTTCTTCATTATATGGTAATTTCTTAAATGCATCGCGCTCTTGTTGAGATAGTTCTAGAACTTTGTCATATAAGCCGGGAACAGCAATTTTTCCGTTTTCATCTATCAATTTGCTTATTATTTGACACAATACATTTATAGGATTATCCACAGCACCTCCAAAAGATCCGCTATGCAAATCTCTATTTGGTCCAGTCACAGTTAATTCTGTATAGCAAATACCTCGCAAAGCATAACAAATTGTAGGTAATCCCTCAGCAAACCACTCAGTATCGGAAACTATTGCATAATCGCATTCTAATTTTTTTGCGTTATTTATAATAAAATCTTCCAAATGGCTACTACCACATTCTTCCTCTCCTTCTATCATAAATTTAATATTGCATGGTAGCTTCCCTTCAGTTTCAATAAGAGATTCTACCGCTTTGATATGGGTATATAACTGACCTTTGTCGTCTGCAGTGCCGCGAGCAAAGATTTTGCCATCTACGATTACTGGTTCAAATGGAGGGCTTGACCATAAATCTAATGGTTCAGCTGGTTGGACATCGTAATGTCCATAAATTAAAATAGTTGGATATTTCTCTCCAGCATGCAACCAATCAGCATATACTATTGGATGTCCACCGGTCTCTAATAATTCAATATTTTCCATTTTTGCATCTTTTAGAGCATTTGCTACCCATCTTGCACAGCGAGCAGTATCTTGATTTTTAGAAGACTGACTGCTTACACTTGGTATTCTTAAAAAATCCTTTAATTCTTCAAGAAATATTTCTTTTTTCGAGTCGATATAATTTTCAAATTTTTCCATTTTGCAACTTAAGTTATGTATAATAAAATATGTTTTTCTAATAAATTAAAATTTTAAGTATTTTTCCCAATATAAATATAATTCCCACGTAGCTTTCACATCTCTTAAACAATATTCAGCAATTTCGCTTATACGACCAGCTTTAAAAAATTCATTTACTAATGATCCATCTACTCCTTCAGACTTTGGAGAAGTTATTCCAAAAGCACGTGTAAAGAAATCAAAATTATATCGGCGAGTTGCCCCAGATATAGTAGGCATATAAAAAGTAAGCTCATCTATTAAATCTGTATGCAACTGGTAATTAAATTTTGTACCACTCATTAAATTTCTCGATGGTCTCACACCTAATTTAGCAGAACGAAGCATTAGAAATGGAGCATCGAAATTTCGCCCATTAAATGAAATTAAATGTGCAGAAGGATTTTTAGCTAATTGTTTCCAAAATGCTTCTAATATAGATTTTTCATTCATACTAAAAGCTATATTGCCATCATTTAAAGTGCTTTTTATAAATTCTTCATCTCCTACAATTGAGTCATCAAGCATATAAGCCAATGATTTTGTATCATATCTATCATCAACGTTTTCAGCATTTTTGTCTTTAATTTCTACAGGCATCATTCCAATACAAACTACTCGAGCTGTAAGTGGCGAAAGTGCCATTTCATTTTTTCTTTGAGCGATTTCTTCTTCAGTATTAGCTCTTCTTAATAGATATTCTTGTTGAGATGTCGATAGAGAATCAAAATCTTCTGGAATAGTTTCTATATCGAATACTAAATAATTTGTCATTTTATTGTTAATTATATTATTTTAATACTAAATGCAAAAGTAAGTAAAAAATATTTAAAAAAAATAAAAATAGAATAAATAATTTAGATATGAATTTAAGGCACATACTTTGCTATAAATTATTATTTAATTAATTTTTTAATAATTATTCAGATTGTAAAATATTTATATTACTTAAATTATCTATCATAGAAAATAAATATTAATAAAAATATTTGAAAGGCAGCATGAAAATTGGTTACTATTCTACTTTTTGTTTAATATTATTGTATTTATTCCTTAATATTGGGTGCTCTTCCAATAATAAATGCTCTGATTATTCTTCAAATGGCAATGCAGGAAATGTCATAAACACTATAGATGATGAATATTTACCAATTATCTATAATGAAAAGCTGTATTATACTCAAGTAGAGACAAAGCAAAAGAAAAATTTACCCAATACAACAGTAGAGAATACTTTTTTTGTAAATATTAACCAAAATGGCTCATTTACATCACCACAAAAAGAATATACAATCCCAACCAATAAAATAAATAAAGCAGGCTCTCCTACTTTTTATTTAGATAAAGAAAATCAATTATTAGAAATGTATTTTGCTGGGCAATCGCAGAAAAACCGATTAGATAAAGATATCTATACAGCTTATTATACTAAAGACGGATGGTCAGACCCAATTTCAATTTCTGAGAATATTAATACTCAAAGCTATGAATCGCACCCATATATATCGCAAGATGGCACATATTTAATATTTACATCAGATAGAGAGGGAGGTTATGGAGAAACAGATTTATATATTTCTTATAGAGATAATTCTGGAGAATGGAGTATCGCAAAAAACCTTGGAGATATTATCAACACCCCAGCCAGAGAATTAGCTCCATTTATCGCATCAGATGGCACTCTATATTATTCTTCAGATGGATATATGAAGAATACTGGACTTGATATAATAAAAGCTGAACGAATTAGCGAAGAAATGTGGGGAAATCCAATTGTTCTTACCCCGCCAATCAATTCGACATTTAATGAGTTAGGTCCGGCAATGTATAAGAATAAAATGATTTTCTCCTCAGATAGAAAAAATGGATGTGGTGGATATGATATTTATTCATTTGATTTGTGTAATAATGCTGTACTAAGTGGAAAAGTGGGCGGAAAAAATAATTCTAACCTGATAAATGATATAATTTTATACGATGAACTCGACAATATTATTGAAACAAAAAAAGTGTTAAGCGGAGCTGATTATAAATTTGAATTGATACCTAATAAATCATACAAAGTGGTATTTAAAAGTAAATGTAATCCTCAAGATGAATTATATGAATTTAGTGTGCCTTGCTCAGATAGTAATGTTATTAATTATATAGCTAATTTTGAAATTAAATCAAATGCACTGACATTTAATTTAGAAGATTATCAAATACCATTTTTTGTCTCAGGATACTATAGACCTAATACTTCAGAGCATTTAGAATCACTAAAAATGAAATTTTTGCAAAACTTTTTTGGTAATTCCGATAGCACAAGATATATTGAAAACCCAGGGAATCAATATGATCAATATTCAAATCAAGTAGAATTAGCCTTAGATAAAGCAGTAGGATTTATACTCGAAAGACTTGAAAATTTTGGTAATGAATGTATAAATACTAATGCAAAAGTTCAAATTGATATTCGTGGATTTGCCGACCCTAGAGCAATTTCTGACTTCGCAAAATATTCTGATGTATCTATTAGCGATGATAGATTGATGTTTAATGTAAATCGAGGCGATAAAATGGATAATATCTTGCTCTCAAAATTAAGAGCATATTTTACATTCGTTTTATTAGAGGAAAAGCTAAAAGAAAATAATATTTATAATCAAAATTTAAATAAAATAAAGTGGAAAATAATTGGCGAAGGCGAAGACACTAAATCTAATGCTAACGACCTTCAAAAAAGGAGAGTAAGTATTGATATTTCTCTTAAAGAAAGAGAATAATTATAATTAAAAAATGCACATTATTTTTTACTAATGATACAACAAATATTTTATTTTGGTATTATGACTCGTGATGGATTATTTTTAATAAGCTCTTTCCAACTTACTTTTGAGTTTGAGGAAAAATTATCTCTAAAGCTATGACAAATTGCAATAGCTAAAGCATCTGTTGCATCATAAAATTCAGGAGTTTCAGGAATATTTAATATTTTCCTTACCATAAATGCTACTTGCTCTTTCGATGCATTTCCATTACCAGTTACTGCTCTTTTTACTTCTTTTGGACTATATTCATTGATTTCTAAATTTGCCATAACGCAACTAAGCATTGCTGCTGCTCTTGCATGTGATAATTTAATAAGGGATTGAGGGTTTTTTGCAAAAAATGTCGATTCTAAAGCAACCGAATGAGGTTCAGAATTAATAATTACTCTCTGCAAGCGAGTATATATTTCTTTTAATCTGATGGATAATTCATTATTAATTTTTTTTAAATTAATTACTCCATATTCTATTAATTCAATTTTTGATCCATTTTTTTCTATTACACCATATCCGCATAAAATAGAACCGGGATCAATTCCAAGAATTCTCATCAATTTTATTTCTCATTTTGTTTAAGCTATTTTGTTATAGAATTATTAAAATATTCTAATCTAATAATATTGAATCGAAAAAGTGTGAATTAAATTTTAATTTTAATAAAAATAATATTTATTAAATACTCGACTTATTCGTCTTAATATAAATTATAATATAAAAATAGAAATTTTAAGAATTCAAAATGAAAAAAGAAATCGATTTAGATAAGATAAAAAAGAAAGAATCAAGTACAGTGATTATTCCAAAGACTATTCCAGTACTCCCCACTCGAGATATTGTTATTTACCCAATGATGATTTATCCAATCTTAATTGGACGCACCTCTACTATTAAAGCAGTATCTGAAGCGATGGAAAATGAAAAATTTATTTTTATTACTGTACAAAAGAATCCAGATACCGAAACGCCTACATTAAAAGATATATATAGAAATGGCACAATTTGCAAAATAATTAATGTCTTGCGATTACCAAATAATATGCTAAAAGTATTAGTAGAAGGAGTAATGCAAGGAAAAATTTTAAAAATTAAAAAGAAAAACGAATTTTACAATGCTGAAATTGAACCAATTCAAATTAATTATAATGATAACGATAAAACAACTCAAGCTACTATAAAAAAAGCATCTGATCTTTTTAAGGAATATATAAAAGGCAATAAAACTATTCATAATGATTTGACAATAGCTTTTGATAATATCAATGATTCTGCTCGAAAGCTATTCTTTGCTGCAGCAAATATAAATGCTAAACCTGATGTAAAACAAAAAATACTTGAAGAACGCACGCTAATTAAACAGTATTTCCAATTAGCATCAATCCTTACAAAAGAATTAGATTTAATGAAAATCGGCGATGAGGTTGAAGAAAAAGTAAATAATTCTATTCAAAAGATGCAGAAGAAATTTTATATTCAAGAGCAAATCAAAGCACTTGAATCAGAATTAAATGATGAAGATAGGATTTCTCCAGATATTGCTGCTTTGCGAAAAGCTATCGACAAAGCAAATATGCCTACATTAGCCAAAGAAAAAGCTGAAGAAGAATTCGAAAAATTAAAGAAAACATCTCAAATGTCTCCAGATTATGGCGTTCTGAGAAATTATCTCGAGCTAATGACTCAACTACCTTGGAGTGAGTATTCGCAAGATGATATGAATATAAATAATGTAAAGAAAATTCTTGACGAAGACCATTATGACTTAGAGAAGCCTAAAGAAAGAATATTAGAATATATTGCGATATTAAACCTTACAGGAAATTTAAAAAGACAAATCCTTTGTTTTATAGGACCTCCCGGAGTAGGCAAAACCTCACTTGCAAAATCAATTGCAAGAGCTTTAGGAAGGAAATTTGTTAGATTTTCATTAGGTGGTGTCCGAGACGAAGCAGAAATACGTGGTCATAGAAGGACTTATATCGGAGCACTTCCGGGAAAAGTGATTCAATCAATGAAGAAAGCTCACACGGTTAATCCTGTAATATTGCTCGATGAAGTTGATAAAATGGCAAATGATTTCCGCGGAGACCCAGCTTCAGCACTACTTGAAGTATTAGATCCTGAACAAAATAATAATTTCAATGATCATTATTTAGAAGTTGATTATGATTTATCCAATGTATTATTTATTACTACAGCTAATGTAAAATATGATATACCAGGACCTCTTCTAGATAGAATGGAAATTATAGACTTAGGTAGCTATTTAGATTATCAAAAATTTGAAATAGCAAAAAGACACATTATTCCAAAAATAATAAAAGAATATGGAATGGAATCATTTAAAATTAATTTCGACGATGATGCCATTTATAAAATAATTCAAGAATATACTAAAGAAGCCGGAGTACGTAATTTAGAACGAGAAATAAGCTCAGTGTTGCGGAAATATGCTAAATCATTAATTTCAGATTTCAATACAAAACATCCGGAAATCATGAATGAAATTTCTGAAAAAAATAATGCCTTAATTGAAAATATTAAACAAAATAATCAAGAAATCAATAATTTAGATGAACAAAATTATCCTAAGTCACCTAATACTACCGATTCTGATGCAAAAATATCTTCTGAGAATAGCACCAAAGAAGAAACTAAAATAAAAGAAAATATTAATCAGGAAAGCAAAGACAAAATTAATCTTTCTTATTTAGGGAATAATCCTGTTTTCATAAAAAGCATCACAAAAACAAAATTAAATATTACTCCTGAATTGGTAGAAAAATATTTAAAAGCTCCACGCTTTCGTAATAAACCGGGTGACTTAGAACCAAAGGTAGGAGTTGTAACCGGTCTGGCTTGGACTAGTGTAGGCGGCGATATTCTTCCAGTGGAAGTAAATATAATGCCCGGAGCCGAGAAGCTAACTCTAACAGGTAAATTAGGTGATGTAATGAAAGAATCTGCTATTGCAGCTCTATCTGTCGTAAAATCAAATTTTAAAGAATTTAATATTCCTGCTAAAGCATTCGAGAAAAAAGAAATTCATATTCACGTACCCGAAGGTGCTATCCCAAAAGATGGTCCTTCAGCTGGAATCACAATGACTATTGCCTTAATTTCTGCCATAACAAATAAAGCAGTTAGAGGTGATATTGCTATGACAGGCGAAATTACATTGCGTGGAAATATTTTGCCTATTGGCGGACTTAATGAAAAATTATTAGCTGCAAGACGAGCAGGAAAAATGAATGTATTAATCCCTGAAGAAAATAAAAGAGACGTCGATGATATAGCAAAAGAAATTAAAGATGGAATGCAAATAATTCCAGTAAAAACAATTTTTGAAGCATATAAATATATTTTTATTGATGATGTTGCTAAAAAGAGAATCAACAAAAAACCAATTGCAAAGAAATAATTTAAATTAGGAATTTTCAATAATGAATGAAATTATATCAGTAGAATCAACAAAAAAGAGACTCCAAGACATCGAAGATGAAATCAAAGAATTGGAGGTTACTCGCGCTGAATTAAAAGATAAATGGCTACAAGAAAAAAATATAATTCAAAATATCCAAGATATTAAAGCTGAAATTGAAGAAAAGAAAAATACAGCTGATTCATTAGAACGAAAAGGAGAATTAGCAAAAGTAGCAGAATTACGCTATGGAGTGATACCAAAATTAGAAAATGAGCTTAAAACAGAAAATAATGAATTAGAAAAGCTCCAAACCGGCGGAAAAATGCTTAAAGAAGTTGTAGATGCTACTGATATTGCAGAAGTATTGTCGAAATGGACAGGTATACCAGTTAGAAAAATGCTGGAAACCGAAAGACAAAAATTGTTACAAATCGAGGAAATGTTATCAGAAAGAGTAATTGGTCAATCTGATGCTATTACTGCTGTAGCTAATTCAATTCGACGCTCGCGCGCTGGATTACAAGATGTAAATAGACCGATTGGTTCATTTATTTTCTTGGGTTCTACTGGTGTGGGAAAAACTGAGCTAGCTAAAGCTCTGGCAGAATTTTTATTTGATGATGAAAATGCAATTGTTCGAATTGATATGAGCGAATATATGGACAAATTTTCAGTTACAAGGTTAATTGGTGCACCTCCGGGATATGTAGGTTATGAAGAAGGTGGCCAGCTTACGGAAGCAGTAAGACGACGTCCATATTCTGTTGTATTGCTTGACGAAATTGAAAAAGCAAATTCTGATATTTTTAATGTGTTATTGCAAGTGCTTGACGACGGAAGATTGACCGATGGTAAAGGTCGCACTGTGAATTTCAAGAATACAATAATTATAATGACTTCAAATTTAGGAAGTCAAATAATCAATGAAAAGATTGATTTCGCTACCACTAATAATAAAGAAGAAATAATGCAAGATATTCGAATTGAAATGAATGAATTGCTTAAAAAATCACTACGTCCTGAATTTTTAAATAGAATTGATGAGATTATTATCTTTAACCCACTATTACCAGAAGATATAATTAAAATCACACGACTTAATCTAAATAGTTTGACAAAAAAATTACAAAAAGAAAATATTTCAATTTCATATTCGGACGAATTAATAAACTACATAGCAAAAGAAGGATTTGATTTGCATTTCGGTGCAAGACCACTTAAACGCACAATATTAAAAAATATAATAGACCCTCTTTCAATTGAAATTCTTTCCGGAAGAATAAATCATGGCGATTCTATTATAATTAACTATACTGAAGATAAAGGAATAACTTTCGATAAAGAGTAAAGATAAATTAAGAAAGGAAAAGATTATTTTTAATGAATGTTAGAATTTCGATAATTAATTCGTTAATTCAAAATAATTCTTTTTTTAATTACAAAATAGATATAGGAATTTCATCACTTCCTTCCTATTCACATTCAAATGCTTGCTTTCGCTTTAAAAATGCTTGATGTCTGATGCGATATTTTTTCTCATTAATAATATTAGAAAAAATCCTATACACATCAAAAAAATTTGAGAAATTATAATGCGGAATGCGCTTCTCATTTAAATAAGCAGAAAGATGATTTTTTGCAAAAATAATATCAGAATGCTCTGCCGCACATAAATCCGATTGCCCATCTCCTATATAGACAATTAAAGAATCTGGAGGTGCTTCTGTAATAACTGTATTTCTCTTGCAGCTAGCACACATACATTCGCAACTTTCGCTAGCTCCATAGAAAAATGGAATAATTTTTTTATCAATTAAGCACAATTTGTTTGAAAATATTTTTGCATCAGTTATGCCAATTTTATTTATTATTGGATTAATATAATTACTAAACCCATCGCTTAAAATATTTATATTAATTGAGTTATCAATGCAAAAATTATAGAAAGTAATAAAATTAGGATCAATATCAAATTGTTCGACAAAATATTCAAAAAAACTATCATCAAAACCATTAAATTTTGATTTAATATTCTCTGAAATTTTAAGTGTAGAACATACCTTTGCCCAATAATCGCGAATATGAATATTACCAGACTTTAGTAAATCATAATTTTGTTGAAATTCACCAAATTGAATAAATAATTCATTACCAATATCTTGGCTAACTATTGTGCCATCAAAATCAGTAAAAACAGTAATCTCAGAAATATTATGCTTATGTTGTTTCACAATTTATTTAGGAGGTTCCCATCCGGAACGCTTCCATTTAATTAATTCAACTTTTGCAGCTCCAATATATAAATTCAATTTTGCTACAATTGGTACTCTTGCATCATCATTTGAGAACCACCCCTCGAATCCACCACTTAGCCCATATATTCCGGTCCAATTTGCTTTTCCATTGAAATACAAGGTCTTTACAGGATATTTCACAGCTTTAATTGGCAAATCTACATTTTTCCCTATGAAATTAATTTCAGTAGATTCTAATTGCTTATCAACAATTGTTGGGAAAGTAATTTTTTTCCCGGAAGTTAAGAAATTCCTTGCTATGAAAAAAATTGTGAGTCCATCAGAATATTTTTTTGTTGTCTGATAAGATTTCTCAAAATATTTGCCATATTCATTTTCTTTAGAAACGTAAATATTTGATTTTGCGTAATTTAGAAATATTTTATGAATATCCCAATAGTCATTACTTTTATAATTTCCTATAAATTGATGTGCAAACGACACACTTTTATCTGTTTTGCTATTATATTCTACATTAATATTAAGAAATGGAATTGATTTATATGTTTTTATCTCTGCTTTAGTATCATAGAAGGAAATTCCATTTTCTTTTTTTAATTTTCCGGTTGAAATTATAATTGTACCAAGTTTAGCTCCCATATAAGACACTTCATAAGTTAATTCTTCTCCGGGTTTGATATCAAATCCAGCGAAAGATGGTTGAGCTATAAAGAATAAAATCATAATGCTTAGAATTTTAAGCAAATTCATTTGAAAATTATTTAACATTTTCATTTATTGGTTCCAGAAGTTAAATTACTACGATATTTTTCTACAATTTATTTTAATAGATATAATAATAAGGATAATATTTTATTTTATTAATACAATACGTTTATTCTTATAATTATGTTCCAAAATTAAAAAATTCAAAACCTGAAAGCTGAAAAAAGTAAAACGAAAAAATGCCCTGTCGTCGGGGGAAATTGACAACAAGGCATGCAGCATAAAGAGGAAGAGACGGTTAATTAAAACCGTCGAGCGAAAGACGAGACTCGAACTCGCGACCCCAACCTTGGCAAGGTTGTGCTCTACCAACTGAGCTACTTTCGCAACAGATATTAATTCGAGGAGGAATTAATTATCTAATTAAATATTTTTTAATAATCAAAAAGGAATACAAAATTAAAAGAAATTATTAAATTATGCAAATTTATTTTAAATATTCCCTATATATTTTTTAATTTTATGTGAATTTTATAAAAATAATATGTGAAATTTCTTTATTATCCTATTGATATTAATAAATTAATTAAAAATATTTGGCTATTTCATAAAGATTGCCTATTTTTGTAAAATATAAAAGATAATCTTGGAGATAATTCTTCTCGTGGCTGCCGAAGGGTGGCTGAGAGGTGAAGAGTCGTATGTTTTTTGAAGTGAATCAAGAGATTCACCGGAGTTGATGAAAAGTGAAATTGAAAAGTGAAATTTGATGAAGTGATTTGTTATGAAAAGAAAATCGAGAACTTTATTTTTTACAATGCTTGCATTGTTATTGCCTGTTGCAGCATCTGCCCAGATGTTAAAAGGGAAAATTGATGATCCTGCATTACGAGAGGGTGCAAGGCTCATTTATAATCCGGACAAGGGTGGAACGGATTTTGACGGTTATGTGATCCGCCTGCAGCCGGATGACAGGGGGGACTTCTCCTTCACCACGGATAAGATTACGGAGCAGCCTTTCTGTATGGCTTCTGTCCGGCTGAAGGACGGCAGTGAGTACCGCTTTTTCTTGCAGCCGGGCAGCACTTTGGAAATGGAGATCGGCAGATCCGGCAGGGTCGTGTATAAAGGGGGACATGCCGCAGAGTCCAAGGTGTTGGATCTGTATGGCAGATCATATAAGTTTGAGAAATTTTTCTCTTATGAGGATCAGGACGATACGATTCCGGTGGCCAGGA
>CALLXS010000023.1 GCA_937875295.1 uncultured bacterium
TGGGGTGATGGCCCTTCGTCTCCAGCTAGAAAGACAGCAGATCGGGTTATTCCCTTCCGTCCGGGAGTATAATCGACTCTACGGACTCACGAAGCAGAGAATTGCCCAGACTGGTAAAGAGACGATCGTTCTCCATCCGGGTCCGATGAATCGCGGGGTGGAAATTGCCAGCGACCTGGCGGATAGTGTTTGCTCAGTAATTGAGGCGCAGGTGACCAACGGCGTGGCGGTAAGGATGGCCTTGATTTATCTGCTGATGGGAGGGGAAACAAAACATGATCTGGATTAAAGGAGCTCACCTAATCGATGCTGCGGAGGGACGCTCCGGCAACGGCAGCCTATTAGTGAAGGACGGGAAGATTGCCCGGGTTTCACCGGTGGGGGAAGACTTTACTACTGCAGAAGTATTAACCGTTTTCGGTTGCGATCGCCTCGATGAAGTTTGCCAGGTGGACGGTGCAGGTAAATATCTCTTCCCGGGGTTGATCGATGTCCATGTTCACCTGCGGGAACCAGGGCAGGAAGACAAAGAGGATATTATGAGCGGGGCACGGGCAGCGGTGCGGGGCGGTTTTACTTCGATTCTGGCCATGGCCAATACCAAACCGGTGATTGATACCCGCGCCCTCGTGGAGTTTGTGCGGATGCAAGGCGAGCGGGCCGGGAAAGCCAGGGTCTACCCTGTCGCTGCGGTGACAAAGGGTTTTGGCGGCCGAGAACTGACGGAGATGGTTGATCTAAAAGCCGGGGGTACGGTGGCCTTCTCTGACGATGGTAAAGGGATCCAAAGTGCGGAAACCTTACGCCTGGCTTTGGAATATGCCAAGCTGACCGGTTGCCCATTAATTAGCCATTGTGAAGATGAGCAATTGGCCGGTCCGGGGGTAATGCGTAAGGGAGAAGCCAGCGCCCGGCTGGGGCTCGGCGGGATTCCGGCCAGTGCGGAGAGTGTGATGGTCGCCCGCGATCTGTTGCTGGCGGGTGAGACTGGTGGGAAGCTTCATCTTGCCCATGTGTCAACGAAAGAAAGCGTCTGGCTGATTAGAGCAGCTAAGGAACGGGGGATTGATGTCAGCGCTGAGGTGAATCCCCATCATTTGCTCTTCACCGACGAGGATGTGCTGCTGATTGACGCTTCATATAAGGTGAACCCACCGCTGCCCAGTCGGGCGGATCAGGAGGCTTTGTTGACAGGGCTCCTGGACGGGACGATTGATCTGCTGGCGACGGACCATGCGCCCCATACCTGGGAAGAGAAGACCAAACCCTTTGCGGAGGCACCCTTTGGTATTAACGGTTTGGAAACGGCTTTAGCTGCGGTGTGGCAGGAGTTGGTGGCGAAAGGCAAAATGAAAGCGGAGAAATTAATTGAACTTTGGTCGCTGAACCCAGCGCGTCGGTTTGGGCTCGTTGGCGGAACTTTAAAAGTAGGAGCGCCGGCTGATCTGGTCTTGTTTGACCCTAATTGGCAGGAAGTAATCACCGTAGACACCCTTGAATCCAAAGCGCAGAACACACCGTTTTTAGAAAAAAAGCTCCAGGGTTTTCCGGTCATGGTTTGGGTCGGGGGAAAACTGGTGTTAAACAACAGAAAAGTAATCGAGTAGGGGTGGAGGAAGGGAGAACAGAGCATGCCGAAACAAAACTGGCAAAAAGTAATGGTGATCGGGTCCGGGCCGATCATTATCGGCCAAGCCGCTGAATTTGACTATGCCGGTACACAGGCTTGCCGGGCTTTGCGGGAAGAAGGGATCGAGACGGTGCTGGTTAATTCCAATCCGGCAACGATCATGACCGACCGTGAGATTGCCGACAGAGTCTATATTGAGCCTTTAACCCTGGAGTTTTTAGAGCGCATTATTGAAAAAGAAAGACCCGACGGCTTGCTACCCACGATGGGCGGCCAGACCGGATTAAACCTAGCCTTTCAGTTATCCAAAGCTGGCATTTTAAAGCGCTGCGGGGTTACTTTACTGGGCACACCGCTTCGGAGCATCAGTCAGGCTGAAGACCGGGAACAGTTCCGCAGTTTGATGCGGGAGATTAATGAACCGGTACCGGCCAGTACGATTGTGGCTGATGTTGATGAGGCGCTGCGCTTTGCGGAAGCAACCGGTTACCCCGTCATCGTCCGCCCGGCTTTTACCCTAGGCGGAACCGGGGGCGGATTTGCCCACAATGCGGCGGAGTTGAAATTCATTACCCAAAGCGGCCTCAAGGCCAGCCTGATCGGGCAGGTTCTGATCGAAAAAAGCGTAGCCGGATGGAAGGAGATCGAGTATGAGGTCTTGCGGGACGGTAGCGGCAAAAGTATTACGGTCTGCCAGATGGAAAATATGGATCCCGTCGGAATCCATACCGGTGACAGTATTGTCGTCGCGCCCTGCCAAACCCTGACCGAACGGGAGCGGCAGTGTTTAAGAACTTCGGCGCTGAAGATCGTGGAGGCGCTGAAGATCGAAGGCGGCTGTAATGTCCAGTTCGCCCTCCACCCTGAAAAATTGGAATATGTGGTGATTGAGGTTAATCCAAGGTTAAGCCGCTCCAGCGCCCTGGCTTCCAAAGCAACCGGTTATCCGATTGCGAAAATCGCAGCTAAAATTGCCATTGGCTATACCCTGGCTGAGTTGAGTCAAGCCGCTACCGGTCAAGCTACTGCCTGTTCCGAACCTGTCATGGATTATGTAGTGGTAAAGATCCCCCGCTGGCCCTTTGACAAGTTCTCCGAGGCTGACCGGACCATCGGCACCCAGATGAAAGCGACCGGAGAAGTGATGGGCCTGGGGTGTAACCTGGAAACAGCTTTGCTCAAAGCGGTCCGTTCCCTGGAAATTAAGTCCTTTGGTCTTTTCCACCCCGATCTGGAAGTCCTCCGTGATGATGAAATTGAAGCAAGGTGCCGGAAACCCGAAGATGATCAGCTCTTTATCATCGCCGAGGCCTTCCGCCGGGGTTGGACCATTCAGCGCATCAGCGGGCTTAACCAGTGGAATCCGTTCTTCTTAGAAAAAATCAAAACCATCGTCGATTTTGCGGATAAGCTGAAAGACCAGCCCTTTGATTTATCTACCTTGAAAAAAGCTAAACGCATGGGTTATGCGGATCAAGACGTAGCCAGAATCTGGCACACCAGCGAGCAGGAGGTTTATGAATTCCGGCTCGATAGCGGACTACGGCCGGTCTTTAAAACGGTTGACACTTGTGGCGGAGGACTTACCGCCACCACACCCTACTTTTATTCCAGTTACGAGAAAAAAGATGAAGGCGCAGTTAGTGCCAGAAGAAAGGTGGTAGTGCTTGGCTCCGGTCCGATCCGCATCGGCCAGGGGATCGAGTTCGACTACTGTTCGGTCCATGCCATCAAGGCCTTGCGCGGTGCCGGAGTGGAAAGTATCATCATCAATAATAACCCGGAGACCGTCTCCACGGATTTCGATACTTCTGACCGCTTGTATTTTGAACCGCTAACCTTGGAAGATGTCTGTGCGGTCTTGGAAAAAGAAAAGCCGGAGGGCGTGATCGTGCAATTCGGCGGACAGACGGCGATTGGCCTTGCTAAAGGGCTGACAGCCAGGGGCTATCAGATTCTGGGGACTTCGCTGGAAGATACGGACCGGGCTGAAGAACGGGGTCTCTTCGATCAGGTTTTACAAGCCATCGGCGCCCGCCGCCCCCAGGGTGGTTGTGTCTCAACCCTGGCGGAAGCGGAAAAACTGGCCGCTGAAATCGGCTACCCGTTGATTGTTCGCCCCTCTTATGTGCTAGGAGGCCGGGCCATGCAAATTGTTTATGACTATCTTGAGCTTCGGGAGGTTGCGGCCAAAGCGCTACAGGAATTTTCCGGCCAGCAGATTTGGATCGACCAATACCTGCTGGGGAAGGAAGTAGAAGTCGATGCGATCTCCGACGGAGATACAGTTTGCCTCCCCGGCATTATGGAGCACCTGGAACGGGCCGGGGTTCATTCCGGTGATTCGATTGCGGTCTATCCGCCCCAAAGCATATCGGCGGAAAAACAACGGGAGATTACTGAGCTTACGGTAGATATCGCCCGCAGACTACGGATTAAAGGTTTGTTGAATATCCAATATGTCATCTACCAAGACGAGGTTTACGTGATTGAAGTAAATCCCCGTTCCAGTAGAACAGTGCCATTTTTGAGCAAAGTGACCGGGATCCCCTTGGTTGACATGGCCACCCGGGCGATCTTAGGCGAAAGTCTGTCCGGGATGGGGCTTACCCACGGGTTATGTCCGGTGGGGGATAAAGTGGCCGTTAAAGTTCCGGTCTTTTCTTTCTCCAAATTGCAACTGGTCGAGCCCTCGCTGGGGCCGGAGATGAAATCCACCGGTGAAGTGATGGGCATTGACCATCAGTACCAAAAGGCGCTCTACAAAGCGCTACTGGCGGCGGGTATGCAGATGTCGGTGTACGGTACGTTGCTGGCGACTTTAGCGGACCGGGATAAAGCCGAAGGAATCAAACTGGTACGGCGCTTCAATAAACTGGGCTTTCGGATTATCGCTACCGTTGGCACGGCTGCGGAGATTCGTAAAGCCGGGATTGAGGTAACCACTGTGGAGAAACTGCATACCGGCTCCGATGAGATTAGGGAAAAAATCCGCCAAGGCCAAGTGCAGTGTGTGTTGAATACGACCACTCATGGTCGGAAGACCGCCAGCGACGGTTTTGCCATTCGGCGGACTGCCGTGGAACAGGGGATTCCCTGCTTTACCAGTCTTGATACGGCTGAGGCCTGGCTGCAAGTGCTGGAGGTTACCACTCCGAGCTTATTGCCGCTCTAGAAAGTGAATTGAGGTGATTAAGGATGCTCAGTGCGGAAAAGGTGGTAGCAAACCAGATTGTTGTTCCGGGTTCAGGCATCTATAAGCTTGTGCTTGAAGGGGAAGTGGCGGCGACTGCCCGACCTGGGCAATTTGTCCACTTACAAGTCGGATTAGCGACGGATCCGCTTTTGCGCCGACCGGTGAGTATCGCCGGGATCGACCGGGAGCGGGGGATCGTAACTCTCTTCTACCGAGTAGCCGGTCGGGGAACAGCACTCTTGGCCGGGGTGGGGGAGCAGGAAACGCTCAGCGTCATTGGTCCCCTCGGGAACGGTTTTACCCTTCCACAGGCCGGAGAACTACTGCTGCTGGCTGGTGGGATTGGGATCTTTCCGCTTTTTTCCTTGATGGATGCGGTTGACCGGTCCAAGGTAAAGGTGAAAGTCCTTTGGGGTGCGGAAAACCGCCAATTGCTTGAAGCCGCCGGACGGCAAAGATTGGTCGATCTAGCACTAGATTATGAAGTCTCCACTATCGATGGGAGTATGGGCCAACCAGGTTTAATCACGAATCTCCTAGAGTCTTATCTCAGGAAGCGATCGCTGGAGAGCACGCAGCAGAGGATTAGCACGGTGGCGTGTGGTCCCCCTGTAATGCTGAAGGCGGTAACTGAGATTTGCCTACGGGAAGGGTTACCGGTCGAAGTATCTCTAGAAGAAAGAATGGCTTGTGGAGTCGGTGCTTGCCGGGGCTGTGTTTGCACTGTCCGGGCGGCTGGAGGTACACTGGAAAGAAGGCGGGTTTGCAAAGATGGTCCGGTCTTTAAAGGCAGGGAGGTGGTCTGGGATGCAGAAGGTTGACCTTTCGACCCAACTGGCGGGGCTGAAACTGAAGAATCCGGTCCTAACTTCCTCCGGAACCTATGGTTTCGGCGAAGAGTATGGGGCTTTTTATGATCCTGGTTTCCTCGGCGGGATTACAGTCAAGGGGATTACGCCCAAGGCCCGTTTGGGAAATCCGGTGCCTCGTCTGGCGGAGACCCCTTCCGGAATGCTTAATGCTGTGGGGCTAGAGAATCCCGGGTTGGAAGTTTTTTTAAACGCTTATCTCCCGCGGCTGGAAGCGCTGAAGACGGCGGTGATCGTCAATATCTCCGGTTTTTCCCTGGATGATTACGCACTGATGGCGGAAGCCATGCCGGAAGAGTCCTGTATCGCCGCTTTGGAAGTCAACATCTCCTGTCCCAATATCAAAGATGGCGGGATGGCATTTGGAACAGATCCCCGTAGCGCCGAGGAAGTCTTGCGGGTAACCCGGAAGCACACCAAACTTCCGCTCATTGCCAAGCTCTCTCCCAATGTCACCGATATTACCGCACTGGCCAAAGCGGTCGCAAATGGGGGAGCGGACATAATATCTTTGATTAATACCCTTTTAGGCATGCGGATTGACATTACCAGTCAGAAGCCGATCCTAGCCAATACCATGGGCGGGCTTTCCGGCCCAGCTGTCCTTCCGGTGGCTCTGCGGATGGTTTACCAGGTATATGCAGCGGTAAAACTACCCATTATCGGGATGGGGGGCATTAGTAGCTGGCAGGATGCGGTCGAGTTTATGCTGGCCGGTGCCTCAGCGGTTAGCGTCGGAACGGCGAATTTCGTCAATCCCTTGGCGCCGTTGGAAATCATCGAGGGACTGGAAGAGTATTGTCGGCAGCACGGATATGCTGCGGTCAGGGAAATTGTGGGCCTTGCTCATCGGTAGTCGCTCACGCTAGCTACCTCTAAAAATCACGAAGTGATTTAAATTCCTGATCGGAAATTTCGACCCACTTTTGTGTATATATCTCATTTATTTTTGGTTTTGTAATATCAGCCATATTAATTTTTATATATTAAATATTTTTAATTTTCTTCTTCAGTAGTTTCGTTCATTTCGTTGTCATCGTAAAGCAATTTATCTATATGTAGAACTAATTTTACTGTACTTCCGACTTTTCCTATACCAGAAATAAACCTACCTTGAGTACCTTTACTTGTAATTGGTGGATTCTCAATTTGATTTTCATTAATAGTTACTACTTCTTGCACTTCATCTACTATAAGACCAATATCAGAATTTCCATAAGTAATTACTATTATACAAGTACGTTCATCATATTCAATAGGAGATAAATTAAACCTAGTGCGAACTTCTACCACTGGAATGATTACTCCTCTAAGACTAATTATTCCTTTAATATAATTTTTAATATTAGGTACTTTTGTAATTTTTTGTATTCCAATTATTTCGATAATATGCTTAATTTCAATTGCATATTCTTCGTTAGCTATTTTGAAAGATAAATATCTGTCCTTTTGAGTATCTTCGGCAATATATTCCTCTTCCATTAATTCAATTTTTTCATCAGTTACTGACATATTTAATTACCTTTCTTTATTTTGTTTTCACCAAATTCTGCCATATTTATTAAACCTTCGATATCTAATATTAACCCAATACCGCCATCTCCAGTTACCATACAGCCTGTAATTCCAGATACCTTGCCAATATATGTAGAGAAGCCTTTTACAACCGCTTGTTGTTGTCCTACAATATCATCAGCAAATAAACATACTTTTTTATCTTTTGATTCTATAATTAGAAGTATTCCTTCAGTTAAATTAGTAAGTGCATCTTCAATATGGAATTCTTCATGAAGTCTAATCACAGGTAAGACTTCTTGCCTTACTTTAACAACTTCAAGACCGTCCATTGTCTTATTTATCATTTCGGCTTTAGGTCTAAATGATTCTCTTAAAGATAAAATAGGAAGAGCATATAGAGTATTACCAATTTTTATTACCATTGATTCAATTATTGCTAATGTAAGTGGAATTCTAAGAGTAACTTTTGTTCCTTTATTTAATTCAGAAGCAACATCAATACTACCTCTTAATTTTTCTAAGTTTTTCCTAACGACATCCATTCCTACACCACGCCCAGAAATATCAGTTACTTCTTTAGCAGTAGAGAATCCAGGCTCGAAAATAAGAGCATTTATTTCTTTATCTGTCATTAATTCAGGGTCTTTCTTCAAGATCCCCTTTTCTATTGCTTTCTTTAAAACCAGTTCTCTATTAATACCTGCTCCATCATCTTCCACGCTAATTAAAATTTCGTTTCCTTCATACCTTGCACCGAGTATAACATTTCCTATCTCTGATTTATTTTTTCTTACTCTTTCTTCTGGAGTTTCGATTCCATGGTCAACTGAGTTTCTTAAAATATGCATTAATGGATCAGAAATTTCATCGATTACATTTTTATCCATTTCAGTTTGCTGACCAAACACTGTTAGCTCAATTTTTTTATTCATTTTAATAGAGACATCGCGTACTAAACGTTTCATCTTATTAAAAGTCCCTTCTAACGGCATCATTCTAATAGACATTGAAACTTCTTGCAATTCTCTACTTATTTTATTAAGCATACTTGCAGATTTGCTGAAATTTGGTAATTCAAGCCCTACTAAGTCTGGGCTATGAGACACGACAGATTCAATTGTAATTAATTCACCGACTAAAGCAAATAATTTATCAATTTTTGCAGTATCGACTCTAATATCTTTTTTCTGTTGGAACGTCATTCCGTGATTTGCAGGAGCTACGTTTGCTTTTGGTTTTGGTGCTTGAGCGACTGCTGCTTGTTTTTCTGGTTTTGGAGCTTCAACAGGTTGAACATTTTTAGTCTCAGGCTTTTGAGTAACTTGAGCTTGTTCAATTGGGGCAGGAGTTTGTATTGGTTGAGTATTTTGCTTTTCATTGTCTTTTTTAGCAATATCTTCAGCTGGAGTGGAATTATTCGAAGATTTATCGAATGTATCTAATCTTTTTCTAATTGTCTCAGTATTACTTAGCAGAATAGTAACTATGTTAGCATCTATATCTAAGGCATTTGTCCTTACGCTATCTAAAATAGTTTCCATTTCCATACCAATTTCTTCTATTTCACTAAATCCCATAAAGCCAGAATTGCCCTTAATACTATGGACAGCTCCAAATGTTTCAGCAATCAATGTACTATTTTTAGGATCTTTTTCTAAATCAACTAAATTTTTATCAACAGTTTCTAATAGATCTCTAGTACCTGTTAAATATTGATCAAGCATTTCATTAGAAATTAAGTTACCTACATCAAGATCCGCATTATCCGAAGGACTTGAGCTTGAAGGCGATTCAATTGCTGGTTCTGGAGTTTTAATAGGATCCGGTTTTTGCTCAATTATTGGCTCTGGTTTTTCTACTACAACAGGTTCTTGAGTATTATTTGCAGATGCTTGTACAGTTTCTTGATCTAAATATTGATTAATATCTTGGTTTGGATTTATTACCTTTTCGATAGAATCTTTTATAATAAGAATCATATCTTCTGCTTCTTCAGCGCCACTTAAATCTGTATGCTCAGTATTTACTCTTTGAAGCAAGTCTCTTAAAAAATCAAATGTTTGATAAATTACTGTAATAGTATCTTCAGTTTGAGGAATATTTTGCTTCCGAATATAATCAAGTAAAGTCTCAGCTTCATGAGTTACTTTGTTAATAATTTTCATCTCAAAGAAACCAGATAATCCTTTTAACGTATGAAACACTCTAAATATAGCATTCACATGGTCAGAATTATCATTTTCACGAAGGAACTCTACTTTTGGTTCATTTGTATCTAAAGAATCAAATGCTTCAGACACAAAACTCCCAAGCATTTCTTGAGTTTCGCTATCTACAGGAATATTACTTTCACTTGACATTTTTTTTCTTACTATTTTATATTGTTAAAAAATTCATCTACGAAAATTTATTAAAAATTTGAACTAATTAAATATCATATCCTTTTTATCGACGGTTATTTATTCTTTTTTACAATTAATTCAACTTTTTTAATAAAAAGATTATCGGTTAAAAATATATTTTCTTAATTTTTTTATTCTACTTATTTGGAATTTTTCTTTTTTAGAATTAATTTAGAATTTCAAAAATGTAAAATATTGTAAAATAAAATAAGAAAAGTTATGAATACTAATGAAAACAGCCCATATATTAAAGCATTAAGAGATTATATGGGATTAGAAAAAAAAGAATCCATTTTAGTTGTAGCAGACGAAGCTAAAAGAGAAATTGGATTAGAATTATTTGAAGCAGGGAAAACTCTTTGCTCAAATGCACTTTATATAGAAATGAAATCTCGAGATGTAAATGGTGAAGAACCTCCTAAACAAATCGCTGAATTAATGAAACAAGTTGATGTCGTTATCTGCCCAACCTCAAAATCTCTCACACATACTAAAGCAAGAATAAATGCATGTCAATTAGGAGTAAGAGTCGGTACTATGCCAGGCATTACAAAAGAAATTTTAGAAAGATGCTTATCTGCTGACTTTAATCAAATTGTAGCTGTTTCAAATAAAGTGCAAGAACTTTTAGACAATGCTAAAACTATTCGTGTGATTTCGCAGCTTGGTACTGATTTGACTATGAATAAAGAAGGAAGAAAAGCTATATCAAGTACAGGTGTAATTCGTGAAAAAGGTGCTGGTGGAAATTTACCTTCAGGAGAAGTCTATCTAGCTCCAGTCGAAGGGAAATCAAATGGCAAGCTCGTGGTAGATGGCTCTATTGCAGGAATTGGGAAAGTAAATGAAATAGTAACTATTGAAATAAAAGATGGCTATGCTACCTCTATTACTGGTGGAAATGAAGCTCAGCAATTAGATGATACTTTAAGAAAAGTTGGCAAAGAAGCTTATTCTGTAGCAGAATTTGGTTTCGGTACGAATTATAAAGCTGAAATATGCGGTTTAATTTTAGAAGATGAAAAAGTACTTGGTACAATTCATATTGCTTTCGGTAACAATAAATCATTCGGTGGCAACGTTGACGTTCCAGTTCACATTGATGCAATTGTTAAAAATCCAACAGTATATTTCGATGATATATTGATTATGGAAAATGGCAAATTATCCGTAATTGCATAAAGAACAAATAATTATAATATCATAAAAATATATAGAACAAATACAACAATGCGTAAAACTAAAGTAATCATCAGTAAAAAAGACTTAATTAATAACTATAATTTTATAAAATCACAAACTAAAGTCAATAAACACATAGCAATAGTTAAAGCAAATGCTTATGGCCACGGTGCGATAGAAATAGCAAAATTATTATCCCAGCAAGGTATTTATGCTTTCGGTGTGGCTTATACTGAAGAGGCAGTATTGTTAAGAAAAGCAGGTATCAAAGAGCCAATTATTATTTTAGTGCAGCAAGCAGAAGAAGATATTCCTGATATTGTAGAATATGATTTACAGCCGGCAGTGTCAACTGTAAAATTTTTGCAAACACTTAATCAAGTAGCAAAATCTAATAATAAAATTATTAAAGTTCATTTATTTATTGACTCCGGTATGAGCAGAGATGGAATTGCAAGCGAAGATGCTTTAGATTTCGTTAATCAAACACTACCGCTTACAAATATTTATTATGAAGGAATATGCGCTCATTTTGCTTCTGCATCTTTAGATCCAATTTTTACTCGCTACCAGCTTGAATCATTTAATAAAGCTATTTTTTCACTTAAAGAGAATGGAATTAATTTTAATACTATTCATACTGCCTCGACAGCAAGTATAATTAATTATCCTGAGACTCATTTTAATACAGTTCGATTTGGTATTTCTCTTTATGGTTATCCTCCTGATATCCAAATTGGATATAAATTCAAATTAACCCCTATACTTACGCTAAAATCGAATATTTCTTTAATTAGAAAAATTAAAAAAGGTGATTCGGTAAGCTATAGTAGGAAATTTATTGCTGATAGAGATACTAATATAGCTACTGTGCCAATAGGATATGGAGATGGATATTCTCGCCTACTTACTGGGAAAGCTCATTGCATAATTAAAGACAAACTATATTCAATCGTAGGGGCAATTTGTATGGACGAATTAATGGTTAATTTAGGCGACGATAATTTAGAAATTGGTGAAGAAGTAATTTTTATTGGCAAATCAGAAAACCATTCGATTTCAGCTGATGATCTCGCAGAATCAATAGGAACAATTTCTTATGAAATTACAACATTAATAGCTCCAAGAGTACCTAGAATTTATGTAGATTAGTAAAAAAATATAATAATTAAATGATAAAAATAAATAATTTATATAAAGCTTTCGGTAGCAAAATTGTTTTAGATGGAATATCTACAGAATTAAGAAATGGTATTACTCATTGTATTATAGGTAAATCTGGCTCTGGCAAGAGCGTTCTATTAAAATTAATAGTTGGGCTATTGCCAGCAGACAGAGGAACTATAGAAATTGATGGAAATGAAATTAATTCTTTAAATGAAAAAAAATTATATCAAGTGAGAAGAAAAATTGGGTATGTCTTCCAAGGTGCAGCATTATTTGATTCGATGAATGTATATGAAAACGTTGTAATTGGTGAATTTGAAAATGGTAATAGAGACGATAATTATTTGCTCGATCAAGCTCAGAAAACTCTTTCAGCCGTAGGGCTATTACCAAATTATTCTGAGAAAGAGACTCTACATTATCAAAAAGAATGGAATATCTTGAAAAATATCAAGCCATCAGACCTCTCCGGTGGAATGAAAAAACGTGTCGGAGTAGCAAGAGCATTAGTAGGACAACCTAAGTATATTTTTTATGATGAGCCAACTACAGGATTAGACCCAATTACAAGCGAACAAATTGATAATTTAATTGATGAATTAGAAGTAAAAATGAAATTTACTTCCGTAATAATTACTCATGATATGTTTTCTGTAAGTAAAATCGCAGAGCATATAGTTATGCTTGATTCCGGAAAAATATTATTTGATGGAAATCGAGAAGAACTATTTAAATCTCAAATTGCGGAAGTACAAAATTTCTTAAAGCGTTATCATACGGACATATAATAAATTCTTATTTAATTATATAAACAATTAAAATTTTGATTCTAATGCAATTTTTAAATAATGTTCGTAATTATTTTTTATTAAGTTATATCCACTACCCAGCTCCTCTACTCCATTTTTCTTATTAATCCAATACTGAGCTGATATTTTAATAAAATTTGTTATTGCATATTTACCTTCGGCTTTCCCGAATATTCCTTTTTGATATAGTGCTTTTATATTACCATTATAACCATAAAATGAGTTATAATAATATAGACTTGAATTAAAATCATCGGAATTATAATAAATTCCAGCTATTTTAAAATTCAAATCATCATTAATATTATATAAATAATTAATACCGAATAATCCACCAATGCTATTTTGTTGAACGAGATTTTCAAGACTATAGCAAATTTCTAAAAATACCCCAGTTAAAGATTTTGGAGTTATATTCCAATTAAAGACTGCTTTACTTTTTATTTTTTGTTCCTTTTCTAAAGTCTTTTGATTGTTATTTATTGAATATTGAATATCTTTATTACTATAATTTAAAAGAACTTTGAGAGACTGATAGTTTTTAATTTTAAAATCATTCCTTACTTCGAAATCAATTCCTTTTGCAGGCATAAGGTTAAAATAAGTTCTTTCCAAAGTTTCAAAATAATCTACTGCAAATGAAATTTTATAATTATGAGAATATTGATGCGAATACCCCATTAATAAACCTGTTTCATTTCTCAAATTACTATTCTCATAATAATTTAATCCAAAAGGAGAATGAAATTTTGGTGAGTAATATCGATAACCAATTTTGCCCTTTCCACGGCTTAGTTCAATAATAATATTAGATTGCAAAGCAATATTAGAATTATATAAAGCAATTTCATTTACAAATTTAATATCTTTATAATTGTAGCTTAATCCTAAAGAATGTAAGAATAATCCTTCTTTAGAGGGAAGCATAATTCTGTCATTTTGAAAATCATTATTATATTGAAGGAAAATAGTATTGTATTCTGCTGAAAATACATCATTATATAGATTTAATACAAATCCAATAGATTTTTCATCAATATTATTTTTTTTATTGATTTCCGTATCTGTTCTAAACAAATTATTTGCAACAATTGAAGTAATGTTATTATTCGCATCTATGCTTGCACTTCTATTTTGATATGATAAAAATGCAGAAATTCCTAAGTTTAATCTATCGGTAATTTGATCATTATAGCTATATCCAATACCTCTAAAAGTTTTAATATTATATGAGCTCAAATCTGGACTGATTTGATTCTTAATTTCATCATTCATTGAAATAATAGAATAATATTTTGACATTGCCATTGAAGAACCAAATATTAATCCCAGACCTGAATTTACTTTAAAATTTCCTAAAATAAAATAATGCTTTTCTAATGACTTTTCTGCAAAATAAGAGTAAAAATCTGTAATGCTTTTTTCTCCAATATCTTTATCAAGGTTTGCTCCTATTCTATAATCATTAATATTAAGCAATATTTTACTTGATGTAGCAAAATTTCTTCCTTGATATTTGTTTTCGAGTATTCCTCTATTTTTTTGTAAAGGAAATTCAGTCAAATTTCTAAAATAAAGACTATTTTGTGATTTTTTTTTGATTTTTTGTTTTTTCTTTAAGATTACATCGTCTTCCTCATTTTCATTATAATATGTACAATTATTCAAAACATAGCATACTATAGGTTCAAGTTGTAAAGAATCACAAATATCTTTATTATCTCTATATTTTTCTGTAAAAGTTAATACTTTTCTTGAAATTTGTTTAGTAAAAAATGGCAATTTAGATAATTTAGTAATTTTGGTATCTGCTAAATTTACTTTATTTGATTTATAATATTCAATTTCATTCAATAGATTTGTAATATCGTTTTCGTTTAAATCCATATTAACTAATATTTCATCTATATTGATTTCATAATCTCTACTTAGAAGATTAGTTGAAGAATAAAATAAAATCAAAACAAAGATTATCGGTTTTAAGTCGAATCTCATATCCTCACACCAACTTTTAATACAATAAAATATGGTAAAAATTCACTTTTATCTAAATTTACAGCAAAATTGAAATATTGATTGAAGTCGATAAGCACTCCAGCATTTAGTCTATTCGGATTAATATAATAAGCCAAATATAATTGAATTATATTTCCTAATTTAATTTTGTTTGATACTCCAAATATGTTTTTAAACTTGTAATCATAATTATAAATAAATTCAAGTATATAATCATCAGAAAATTCATACCCAGCAATAGTATTAAATAATCTCAAGTTCATTTTATGCTCTTCATTCCAATTGCTAAGAAGTACGGAAGCACTAATATTTATTTTATTAATCTCATAAGAATTTGTTAAAATTAAATTTGAATAACTATTTTGATCTAAATCACTTAAAATATTTTTATTGTGATTATAAAATAATCCTAAATTATAATGTGATGTTATCCTTGAGATTACTCCTAATCCTATTGAATAATTCTTATAAATATTGCTAAAATCTCCATTTATATCGAATGCAAAATTTAATTGCTTAAATAATAATGGGCTTCTTAAATTAATACCTCCACTATATAAATCAGTATTTTCAAATTTTCTTATACTATTTGTCTGAAACAAAATTTTGTATTCTGAATCTGTGTTTAGATTTGTATTTAATCCATTATATTCAAATAAATTAGATTTAAACGAAAAAAAATTATCATTAAGATTATTTAATGAGTAACTTTTATTTGTCAAAATTGTATTTACAATAAATAGTGTAATGAAAAAATAAAACTTAAAGGTTTTCATTAAATTTAAAATAAATGATTTTTAATAAGTTACAATAATAACTCATTTTTTTAAAATATTTATTGGAATATTTAAAAAAATGTATTAATTTTAAGATACTTTTTTTGTTATTACATATTTTGTTATATAAATATAGTAATATAAAAAACAATATATATTATAATAAGCTATGAAAGTTACTTTAGTAAATATAATAATAATATTAATATTGACAGCTTTTAATTTGAATAATAGCTATTCACAAGAAATAAAAGTAAATATCAATGTCAATATGGAGCAAGTTAGCTTTGAAAATAGAGCATCGCTTAATAATTTCAAATCTGATTTAGAGCGGTATATTAATTCTCAGAGGTTTTTAGATAAAGAATGGGAAGGTGACCCTATCCCAGTAGAAATGAATATTATTTTATCTTCTGACGGTAAAAATCGCTTTTCTGCTAAGATGTTAATGGCTTCTAAAAGATTATTAGATGGTCCGGAGGATGTTCTAGGATTTTCTACTACAATCTCTTTTTACGAAAAAGAATGGAAATTTGTATATAATAATGGTGCGAATTTATCACTTGATCAGATGCGTTATGATGAATTTTCTACTTTAATAAATTACTATATGTATTTAATTATTGGCTTTGATTTAGATACATATCAATCAAACGGTGGAAATAAAGCATTTGAAAAAGCAAGAAATTTAGCACTTGTTGCAGCTAATGCAGGAGACCCCGGATTTGACAATAAAAAAGATGCTTCGATTTTTAATAAATATAATTATGTAAATGAAATTTTAGATATCAGAATCAGCGAAATTAGAAGATTAATTTTTGCATATTATATTAATGGCTTAGATAAAAT
This sequence comes from uncultured bacterium, assembly GCA_937875295.1. Lineage (GTDB taxonomy): Bacteria > Bacteroidota > Ignavibacteria > Kapaibacteriales > UBA2268 > CALLXS01. The sequence goes on from CALLXS010000023.1 coordinate 16,415, forward strand.
TGCTTTTAATAAAGATTCAGCTCTTGATGAAATTGCTAACATAATTAATGATATGGCAAATTATAAAAAAAATAAATTAATGAATCAAAATCATTTATTTACAGAGTTTTTTAATACTAAATTTGAGGAAATTGCTTCATTATTTAATAATTATAAAAATCCTGACTTTTTTAATAATTTAAAATATTTAGATCCAGCAAATTCTGCATCTTATTCTAAATCAGAAGCAGGTACATACCTTAAATAAGAATATTTTTTTAACTTAATGAATTTAATATTAATTTTTATACATATAACGAGGTTTTAAAGATGAAAAAATTACCTATTATAGCAAGTTTAATTATACTAAGTAGCTTGCTTTTCTCAATGACTAACCTTCATAGCCAAGACTATCCGCGTATGAAATTAGTCGAAGCTCTCACAAGCTCGGATTGCGGTCCTTGTGCTCAATTTTGGCCTCAAATAGATCCAATATTTGCAGGATTTGATTCGATATTTATTCCAATTAAATATCATATTAATATCGGTAACCAAGACCCAATGTGCAACCTAAATCCTACCATGAGCCATGGCAGAGGAAATTATTATTATGGGCAATCGCTTTCAGCTCCTTCCATGATCATAAATGGTACCCCAATTAATCTTAATCAAATTGATAATGATTTCGTAAACAATATGATAGTGCAAGGAAGATCACCATATTTGGTTACTGTCACTCAAACTAATAATGCAAATAATATTTCAGCTAATATAAAAGTAAAAGCAAATACAGCTTTAACTAATAAAGTATTAAGAATAGCATTATTAGAATGGGATATTAATTTCCGTGGTAATAATGGAGAATCAATTCATAAATGGGTTGCTAGGGATTTTACTCCAAGTATTGAAGGTCAATATATAAATGTTGCCGCAAATTCTGAAGAATCATTTAGCATTACTTTTCCATATAAAGATGAATATGTAAAAGGTCAATTATATGTAGTTGCATTCATTCAAGATGATGAAACTAAAGAGATTCTTCAAGCAGGCTCAAGTTTAAATGACATTTCTTCTAAAGCATTTTATACATCAGTTGATAACAATAATCATATGTTAATTGATAGAAACACTACGATTAATAAGGTATTAACTTTACATAATGAAAGTACAAAAGAATATACTTATCAATTTGGATTTAATATAGCTAATACTTTTTTTAGATCAAATGATGGACTTACAATTTCAATTGATAAACCTGAAGTAACCTTAGCTCCAGGACAAACTGAAGATATTACTTTTACAATTCAAGTAAATGACCAAGCGCATTATGCTCATTTTGCATTAGTACCAATCGTTAAAGACAATTCTGCAATTAGTCAAAATAAAACTTTTATTTTTAGCATTCTCACAAAAGATGCAAAACATGCAATTGTTTACTCTCGTGGTAAAATATTAGAGACTCTTCATACTTCAAGTGATGTCGTATTTAATTTCTTATCTACATATAAAGATGCTAAAAAAGATTTAGTTGGGATGCCATTAATAGATGCAGATCTATTTAAACACTATGATCTTAGTAAAATGTCTGATATAAAAAGTGCAGCATTTTTATTTGATTATTGGACAGGTGAAAATTTAACAACTTCTACTGTAATTTCTCAACAAATGAAGAATTTACTAGCCGGCAACAAGAGAGTATTATTAGGCGATGAATATTATTTGTCAACTGGTTTTGTACCGGATCAACCATTCCAACAAGGACTTAAAACATTCTTGACTAATGATCTTAAGATAAAAGATATGAAATATTATGAAAGAGTAACTCTTAATTCTCAAGGAAGTATAACCGGATTTTTACCATTCAAAGTAAAAGGTAATTCAGATGATTTAATCGGTAAATATATTGGAGAATTTGAAGGAAACACTGATTTCCAAAATTATCATTCAACTATAAGTGAGAATTTCTCTTTAAATACTACTATCGATGATTATACTAAACCAATAATGTTTTACGAAGATGGTAAAATAGCTGGTATTAGAAAAGAATTCTCTAAAGGCAAAATTGTCGTTTTAGGATTTGGAATTAATTCATTCTCTGATGATAATGCACGATCAACTATGCTAACTAGTATCTATGATTGGCTATTAGATGACTTGTCTGATGAAGCTAAACTTACTGTACATTTAGATAGCAAAAATATGATCTCATTCCCTAATACTAAAGTTGGTGAATCTGCTAATGCTTCTGTTACTATAAGTAATACTGGAAGAAAAGCACTTACAATCACAACAATTGATGTTGATGATAAAGAAAATTTCAGCATAATTGCACCAGCTTTACCATTAATACTTCAAACTGGAGAATCTATTGATTTACCTATTACATTCTCTCCAAAACAAAGTATGGATTATTATGCATCTATAGAGCTCGAATCTAATTCTTATATGGAATCTTATAAATATGTTTCTTTACAAGGAAAAGGACTTGGAGACATAGTGGAACCAAACATTAGCATTTCAACTACTACACTTGATTTTGGGCAAATTGAACCAAAAACAACTAAGACAATGACTTTCAAGATTAAGAATACAGGTAATAAAACATTAATTGTAAACAATTTGCTAATTAAAAATGATAATACCGGTTCATTCGAAGTAACCGAAATGAATCTTTTACCTCTATACGTTCAAGCTTCTGATGAAGAAACAATTAATGTAATTTATTCTCCAGTAGAAGAAGGTACTCATGCAGCTTTACTTGAAGTTTACTCTGATGATCCTGATCATGGAAAAATAGATATAAATATGACTGGTATTGCCAAAACAATATCTTCTGTAAATGATCCTGTATCATCTCTAGATGGTAATTTCTCAATGAAAACATTGCCAAATCCAATGTCAAATGAAGGATTTTTACATATATCTGCACTTAAAAAATCTATTGATCTCAATGTTCAAATTGTAGATGCTACTGGTAAATTAATTCAAAATGTATTTTCAAATAGTAACTTCATTGGTTCAAATAAAATTGGATTAAATATCAATGAATTATCAAATGGATATTACATAATATCAGCAAATGTCGATGGCAAAGTTTATTCAATGCCTTTAATAATTAAAAAATAATATGTAATTAAAATAATTTGCTAATTAAACCGATTACAGCTAATGTAATCGGTTTTTTTTATTTTTAAAATTCTATGAAAAAAGTTATAGTTTTATTTTTAGCAATTGTATGTGCTTATTTTGTCCTTAGAATATTTCTATTCCTACTTGGGATAGGGTTATCTATAATTTGGAACTTATTTTTAATTGTTCTATTTGCAATTATTGCTATTCCAATCTATAATTATTTGAAAAACAAATTATAATTAATATAACAAATATGAAAAAATATCTTCTACTATTCGCTTTTATATTATTTTTGTGTATATTTAATAATATTGAATTAAAAGCAAAAGCTGACTCTACTACAATTAATATTGTAAGGATGTTTAGCAAAGACATTTTCGAGACAAATGGTACACCTTACTTAAAACCTATGGTGCAAAGTATGAATGCTACTTCTAACTCCAGATTTTTTAATTCAGCCTATGTACCTAAAAAAGTAAAGAAACCTTATTTTAAAGTTAGCTTGAATGGTATGATTGGTTTTGTACCTCAAAGTTATAAAACTTACTCCCCTTCATTACCATTAGAACCATTTGATTTTAATAAATTAGGTCAATTTATAGAGCCAACTTTAGAAAATCCTTTTCATATTAAAGATACCGCTGGCTTAGCATATTATGCCTTTAAAACGGTAATTGATAATGCAGTAAAAAAAGGATATGTTTCGCTTCCTAAGTCTTCGACAACAATACTTGGTAATCAAAATACTTCAATTTATTTACCACACGATGCTTTAATTAAATCACTTAATGAAAATCAAGCTTTTCAACTACTCCCACCTAACCTTCAGGATACTTTACAAAAATATATTAATCAATTTCCTGAAAATTTTGATTTGCCTACTGGATTAAATATGAATACTTTCTTTGTGGGGATTCCACAGGTAGAAATTGGATCATTATATGGTACTGAAGCTTTGATAAGGTTCATTCCGCCTATAAATATGGGTGAAAATATTGGTGATTTCGCCTTTTGGGGTTTAGGACTAAAGCATAGTATCTCTCAATATTTCACAAAATATAAAAGATATGCTGAATTGTCAATTGATGAATATGATAGCTTACGCTCTCTTGAAGAGACTCCATTAGATCTTGCAGTTCAAATTGTGTATCAAGGCACTTATATGAAAAATAAAATAGGCGTTACTAATGCAGAACTTGAAGCAAATGCTAATATGTTTAATTTCAATTTACAATTATCAAAAAAGTTTAATAAGTTTTTTGAAATTTATGGGGGATATTCATTAGAATCAATTCACATCAATGCAGATTATAAATATGTGATCCCATGGGATTTACAAATTAAATTGGGCTTGGTTACTGAAAAACTTGACGATAAAGGCAATGTAGTTATCGATCCGGCCACTAATTGGCCAATTTATGAGACACGTCCTCCAGATTATCCCGGAGATTTATATCCTCAGACATCAATTGTAAAATTAAATGACTTAAATCATAAAATAATTCTCGGTGCTAATTTTATTATTAATAAATTTAATATTTACTTAGATTTTAATTATAGTAAATTTAGTATTTTTACTGGTGGTGTATCATATAGGTTTTAATTAAATTAATATATAAATAGTAAATAAAATGACAAAAATTATTGACGGAAAAATTGTATCAGCTCAAATAAAAGAAGAAATTAAAGCTAATACTCAATTATTAAAACAAAAAAGTGGAATTATTCCCGGATTAGCTCTTCTGATTGTTGGAGAAGATCCAGCATCTCAAGTGTATGTGCGAAATAAAGAAAAGACTTGTCTCGAATTAGGGTTCAATTCTATATTAAAGCAATTACCAATTGATGCAACTGAAAAGGAATGTTTAGATATTATTCATTCATGGAATAATGACGAAAATATTCATGGCATTCTTGTACAATTACCACTCCCTAAGCAAATTAATGAACAAAATATAATTAAATCAATTTCATTACAAAAAGATGTCGATGGTTTCTTGCCAGAAAATTTAGGAAGATTAGTTATTGGATTGCCTTGCTATGTGCCTTGCACGCCGAATGGTATTATAGAATTAATCAAAAGATATAATATTGAGACTAAAGGAAAACACGTAGTTGTGGTAGGAAGAAGCAATATTGTAGGAAAACCAATTGCAAATTTACTATATCAAAAGAAAGAAAATGCAAACTCAATTGTTACAATATGCCATACCGCTGCCGATGATATTAGAGAATATACTAAACAAGCAGACATTTTAATTGCCGCTGTCGGTGTACCAGAATTAATTAAAGCTGATTACATAAAAGAAGGTGTAGTTATTATTGATGTAGGAGTAAATCGTGTATCCGACCCTTCATCACCAAAAGGTTCTAGGTTATGTGGAGATGTTGACTATAATTCAGTTTTTGATCATTGTTCAGCAATCACACCTGTGCCTGGTGGAGTAGGACCAATGACAATAGCAATGCTTATGCAAAATACTTATAAATCAGCAGCTGGGGAAATTAAATTCTAAAATGAAAATAGCACAAAACACATATTCTAAAATCTATGAAGATGAAGCAATTATTGTTATTAATAAACCGGCAGGTTTGCTAACAATTGGCGATAGATATGACAGAAATGCACCAAATTTAAGAGCTATTTTAGATGAAGAGTATCAGCATATTTATGTGATACATAGATTAGATAGAGATACAAGTGGAATAATGGTTTTTGCAAAAAATCCTGTTGCTCATAAGTTATTAAACGAGCAATTTGCTAACTTAGAAGTTGAAAAAAAATATCATGTCGTATGCAAGGGAGTAGTTTTTAAAGATAATGTTGAAATTAGTATCCCACTTATGCCAGACCCACGGAAACCTGGAAGGACTATTCCATCAGCTAGAGGAAAAGAATCACTCTCATTACTAAATGTTATTGAGAGATATAGACATTCGACTTTCGCTGAAATTGATTTAATTACTGGTAGACATCACCAAATTCGGGTTCATCTAGCTACAATTGGCCATCCACTTTTAGTTGACGATCTCTATGGTCAAGCAACAGAATTTAAATTATCTCAGATTAAAAAGCGCTTCAATTTAAAGAAAAATGAAGAAGAACGACCAATTATCTCTAGAATTACTATGCATGCCCATTCATTGCAATTTATTCATCCAATTTCTGGAGAGAAAATGAAATTCGAAGCTGAATATCCTAAAGATTTTAAAGCTTTAATTGAAGTATTAAATAAATATGGAATGAAAAGATAATTGCTAAAATCTTACTTTTAATAAAAACTAAAGCCCACCATATTTTGATGGGCTTATTTATTATTTCTTTTTATGACGATTCTTACGTAGTCTTTTCTTTCTTTTGTGAGTAGACATTTTATGGCGTTTTCTTTTCTTACCACAAGGCATATATCCTCCTTTATTTATATTGATTGTTTAGTAATTTATGTCTTCTGAAGAGTTAGGTTGCATAGTTTTTAATTTTTCATTTACTTTATGTAGAAATTCAGGTGATGGTTTAAATACCGGTACATATCTTTTATCTAAAGCCACTGGTTCTCCTGATTTCGGGTTTCTAGCCATTCTAGGTTTACGATTCTTATGTTTAAATACTCCGAATCCTCTTAATTCAATTCTTTTACCTACTGAAATAGCATTTACAATACTTGCAAATACCCCATCTACAACTGCTTTTGTCTCTAATTTTGTTAACCCAGTTGCTTTTGCTATTTCATCAACTATATCTGCTTTTGTCATTTTTATCCTAATTACTTTGAAATAAAATGTATAAAATAATAAGACAGCAAAAATACAAAATTTTATCTAAATTACAAAGAGGAAAATATAATTATTATTAATTAAGTTATATATATTATGTAGAATTATATAATTATTCTAATTAAATTTGATAAATTATAAAATCATATAAAATTGAGAATTATGCTTATAAATAAAAATAGACAGCTACTTTAAGTGAGCTGCCTATTATGTATTATTTAATTTACTAGTACAATATAATTCTTAAAAGAAATTTCAAATCATAAAATATAATTTCTATTTCCCTCTAAATTCAATTCCTTTTGTTATCCATTCAGGTACTGGTTTATGTTTTAAGTATGTATCGTAAAATTCTTTCATTTTTATTGCATAATCTAACCTATTAAAGTATTTTCTTGGGTGATGTGGTTCATTTCTATATTCTAACATAATTGCATTTTTCTGAGCTCTTCTTAAAGCTAAAAATAATTCAACACCCTGCGAAAACGGTACAGCATCATCTTCATTACCAAATTCTAAAAGAATAGGAGTATTAGCTCTATTTGCGTAAAAAACTGGTGAATTACGAATATATGCATCTAAGGAATCGAAGATTGATCCTCCTATTCTACTTTGTTGCCATTCATATTGGAATTGACGTGCTAATCCTGAACCGAACCTTATTCCGCTATAAGCACTAGTCATATTCCCTACTGCAGCTCCTGCGACTGCACATTTAAAGAAATCTGTTTGTGTAATAATATAAGCAGCCTGATAACCACTCCATGAATGCCCCCAAAGCCCAATAGCGTTAGTATCAGCGACACCTAATTCAGCTAATTTCCTACATGCTGGAATTAAGCAATCAATTGAAGATTGTCCCGGACTACCTACTTTGAATTTCACATCTGGGAAAAACAACACATATCCATCGCCAGCATATGTTGGACCCTGTGGTAAGTGATTATTCCACGGCATTGTGAATTTATAGGCATCATTACTCATAATTTCATAAAAGAAAATCACAACAGGATAACGTTTGTTTGCATCAAAATTATCAGGTAAAATATAATAACCTTGTAATGTATCTCCTACTGCCGATACATAATCCATAATACGCATTTTTCCAAAATTATATTCGCTTAATTGTGGATTAATATCTGTAATTCTTTTATTTAAATTAAAATTCGAATCGGCTAACCATAAATCTGGGAATATATCATACGATTCTTTGCTAAATAAATATGTATTAGCATTTTTAGCTTTTGCAATAAATTTCGTAAGGTTATTTTCCATATAAATTTTAGTTGCGCCGATTAAGCTCAAATCAAGAGTAGCTATTCCTTGATTTTTATTCCAAGTGTCAAATTGCGATAATAGCAATTTTTCATTTTTAGCAAAGCTCTTTTTTGTGTAATCAGTTTTTATTATTCTATAAGAATTTTTTGTTTTTCTTCCTACAGCATCTGTTATACAAAGTGGTGATTTTGGATTTTTTGTATAAAACATCCAAATATCATATTTGTCATAAATTAATACTGCTTCATCATTTTCAACCCAACCACCTATACCATAAGAATAAGGCAAATCCGGTGTATCATCATCTTCATCATAAAATGGAGTACTAATTTCAGAAGTTAAGTTTATATTTTCGTTTGTGAAATTATTATATAAATACCAATTTTTATTTTTATAATATACTATATAATTTCCTTTTGGCGATAAACTTCCCATCTCACTAATTTCTTCTGATACTAACTTTTTATCGCCATTTCTGAGATTTACATTATATAAATCAAATTCTCCCAATTGCCAAGTACTTCTAAATTGGTATTTATTGTCATCAGCACCTAATGCAAAATTCGGATTATCTGAATAATATACAGTATTTAATGTGTCGTCTGCTAATTGAAAGAAATTCATATTTTTTAAATCAAAATATGATGCAAAAGTGTTGTCTTTATTTTTGTTCCACCAAATTTTTTGATAAGGTTTTATTCGAGGGTCTTTTACATTCCATAAATCGCTTTGAGTCTGCGTAAGTATGCTATCGACATTGTAAAATGAAGAATCTGTATATTTGATTTTCTCGTATGATTCTGCAGTATCGGAGTAAAGCTTCATACCAAAGAATAATCTTTCTCCATCCTCGGTCCATTGCATATCATTTTTGTATGGTATTATTAATCCACTATCTAACTCATTATAAGTTATGATTGTGTCTAAAATATGTGCTGTAGGATAATATAAGCAAATATCATTAGAATCAGGTTTCCCATCAAATCTTTCATTACCAATTGAAAATGCAAGTATTCTCTTGACATTATTCCAAACAATATTTCCAATCATTTTACTCGCAGTACCAGATACTTTATGAGGTAGTGCAAATTGAGCTTCGAAATCAATTATATATAATCCATTATTTTTTAATTCACTATCTGCACGTACATAAGAAAAAAATCTAGAAGTACTATCAAATTCAAAAGCATTTACATCACTAATTTCAATTTCAGATTCATTTGGCAAATTCCTTAAAACAAGAGTTTTCCCTAATGGTCGAAATTTCTTTTTTGTATCAGGTTTTTCAGAGTTTCCTGCTATTTGATAGGCTAACCAATTACCATCATTGCTAAATTTATATGTACCTACTTCTTTTATATTAGTAATGTTACCATTAGCATTATTAACAATTGCTAAACCATTTTTGGGCATATCTTTATCAGCATTTTCTTTTTCTATTGCTTTTGGAAGTACCGTAAAGAATGTCCATTGTCCACTTTTATTAATTCTTGGGAATGATCCTAATGGAATTTTATATGTCGTATCTCTTTCTACTGAATAAAGATAGCCTTCATGATCACCTCTATCTGGATAAGTATAATAGGCTACATAATTACCATCTTCGCTAATAATTTGTCCTCTGATAGCCCTTATGCTCATTGCATCTTCCCAAGTCAAATACTTAGTTCCAGCTGTAGATATTGAAATATTACTTAAGAAAGATATTAGAATAAATAGAATTAAATATTTTATGTATTGATTCATAATATGAAATAAGATTTTGTTTGTAATTTATATGTTTTGATGTTATTTAGAATGTAAAAATACTTAAATTTTATGATATTTAAAACTAAAAATATAGTTATATATAATTTAATATAAAAAAAACCCGATGCTGAATAGCAACGGGTTTAACTTTTTTACCATGAAACTTTTTTATTTTACAATTTCTTCTAATTCTTCGTAATCTGAAGGAATTAAATGCAATATTTTTCCATTATTTTTAAGTCTGTAAAGAACTTTATCAAATTCCTCGATAGTGGCTTTTTCTTTGGTGCTTAAACCTAATAAACTTCGAATGTCGAAAAATGATCCTTCTGGATATTGATATATTAACAAATCTTTGTCATCAAGAGAGATTTTTGCTTGCTTTACCACTTCTTCTAATGTAGACCAAAGAGTACCAATTTCATCTACCAAATTATTCCTTTTTGCATCTGTTCCTACCCATACTCTACCTTGTGCTACATTGTGAATAGAATCATAGGAAATGTTTCTACCTTTGCTTACTCTTTCTACGAAATCTTTGTAAAGATCATTAATATTTTCGTCAAATTGTTTCCTTTCGTCATCATTAAGATTTCTCTTTGGTAATCCAATTCCAATAATTGGTAATGCCCAACTTGCACCTAAATCAGAATATTTCCCGCGTTTTAGTGTGGTTGTGTTAATCTTCAAATCATCACTCATACCTTTGTCATATATCCACGCAGAAATTACACCAATGGAACCAGTTAGAGTGAATGGTGAGGAGTAAATCTTATTCGCATCCATTGATAACCAATATCCCCCAGATGCAGCATAAGAGCCTTGTGATACAATAATTGGTTTTTTGTTTTTATATTTTCTCACTACTTCAGCGATATAATCAGATGCCATGGCATCTCCACCCGGAGAATCAACTCTTAAAATTATTCCTTTTATATTATCATTTTCTGCAAGTGATTTAAGCAATTTTGCATTTTTGCGAGCATTAATTCCACCCTCCATAGAGCAACTTCCTTGTAAGTAGAAAATTGCAATTGATTTATAATTTGCCCCCCATTTATCATCAAATGGTTCAATTTCTTTTTTGCTAAATAAGTTCTTTTCTTCTTTAATTTGGCTTGATTCAAAATAAGATAACAAATTATCTCTATCTTCCCAACGCCCAAGAGTATCAACTAATTTTTCTTTTAAAGCAGTCTTAGCAGAATAAAAGATCCTCGCATTAACAATTTCATCATATTTATCTCTCGATATATTTCTACCTTTAGTTATACCATCTTTCACTACATCATACCATTCATCGATTATTCTTTGCTTTTGTTCTCTATCTCCATCGCTCATTGTATCTTTAGCAAAAGTTTCGTATGCTGATTTATATTTAAATAATCTTAATTCTTCATATCCAATTCCTAATTTTTCTAAGAAGTTCTTATAGTAACTCATTGTCATAGAAATTCCGCGAATATCAACACTTCCCAATGGGTCTAAAACAATTTTATCTGCTACTGAAGCAAAATAATATGCTCCAAATCCAGCTCTTTCTAAATAAATAATAACTTTTTTTCCACTTGCTTTTAATTCTTCTAATTTCTCTCTTACTTCCCACATTTTTTCCATATCAAAACTCATTTTTCTTGCATCGAGCATTATTCCGACAACATCATCATCTTTTCTTGTTTCATCTAATTTACTAATTAGCTCAAAAAATGTAACAGAATTATCAAAGAAACTTCCTTTTATATAAGGATAAGAACCATTTAAAGCATATGTAACCCAACTTTTTCTTTTACATAAATTACTTAGAAAACTCCTGTCTGGTCCACCAAATTTGATATAACTAGTAGTATTTTGTACCTTGCTATCTTTATTCATTCCTGTTATATTACCTATTCCAAAATATCTTAAACTAAAATCCAGACTTACATTAAAACTTTTATTATCAAAATATCTACCAGTTAACCTAATTCCGTCAATAAATTCCCAATTTACGCCCGCACTCCAATTTCCATCTTGTATTTTCTTGTTGTGGTCCATTACATAATCAGCAAAAAATGTAACAAGATAATTCGGAATTGGTCTAATTGCAACATCGACAACTGTTTCTCCATCATTATTATCTAAAGCATAATTCTGAAAAAGTGTGAAAGAGAAAATATTACTTGGGCGAAGCATCATTCCCCAACCTAAAGTATTACTCCTTCTGAAATATCCTTTATCTCCTCCAGTAAAACCATAATTTATTCCTAATGCAAAACTTTTATCACCAAAGCCTAAAGAATAGCGATAATCAATTACACTATGACTATCTTGAATACTCCTTACCATACCAAATCCACTATATTCGCTTTGTGAAAATAATCCCCAATTTGAGAAATTCATATTTTTAAATCCGGGATTAGTGAAGGCGAACATTATTTCTGAAAATGTATTATTATATGACAATAATGCTGGATTATCAAATCCATATAAACCAGTTCTAAAAGCACCGGGCGAAGTATGCTGATACCTACTTAATTCTCTATAAGATAAAAAACTCTTTTGCTCTTGTGATAATAATATATCACTTAAAAATATGCTCTGAAGGCATATAATGGAAACGAAAGTTATCAATAATTTTTTTATTATTATTTTCATATTACTTTAATTTAATAAATTAAACATAAAATCGACAATCTATTGGGAATATAAATATATGAATATTTTTTTAAATTAATCCAATATATAAATTACAATTACATAAAATCTACTATAAATTTCGTATTTTAGTATCTCAAAAATTATTACATTTTGCAAATAATATCAATAAGTAAACTCCAAAATGTTAACAGTTTGATTTATTTAAAATATTAAATCGATGAAAAAAGAAATAATTATAAATTCTGCAATGAATGAGCTTAGAATAGCTATTACTGAAAATGGTAAATTAGCTGAATTGTTCATTGAATCTGCCGAAAACGAAAGATCAGTTGGAAATATCTATTTAGGAAAAGTAAATAATGTAAATCAAGGAATAAATGCTGCATTTATTAATATTGGAACTCATCAAGATGCTTTTTTGCATTTCTCAGACGTAGATGAGACACTAGAAAGTCTTTATACTGACGATGATGACGAATTAGAAACTGATGACGATGACGAAATATCTGGAATTCAAAATACTGAACCTCTTCAACTTAATGATAAAGAACAAAAAGATACAGCTCTCTTAAAAGTCAACCCAAATAAAGATGTAAAAAATCAGAAAACACCTGTATTTAAAACTAAAAGAGCCGGAAATATTGGTATAAATCTCGAACCAAATCAAAATATAATAGTCCAGATAGTTCGCGAAGCATATTCCACAAAAGGAGTAAGAGTAAGTACTAAAATAGGTATCCCCGGTAGATATGTAGTACTTTTACCTCTCGATAATGTGATTGGAATTTCAAAAAAAATCAATTTAAAAGCCGAGCGAAAAAGACTAAGAACTTTAGCTCGTACTTATTTACCAAAAGGGGTAGGTTGTATTATCCGTACAGCATCTGCAGGTAAGACTGAGGAAGAATTAATAAATGATTATAAAAATCTTATTAATAAATGGGAAGAGATTGAAAAAAAAGTAAAAAAAATGAAAAAACCCGGATTAATTCATCAAGATGAGGAATTAGCTAATACGGTAATTAGAGATTTATTTACTCAAGATGTCGAAAGAATTGCTGTAGATTCTAAAAAAATATATAAAGAAATCACTGGATATTTAAGAGAATCTGCACCAAAAATAATTGAAAAAGTTGAATTTTATAATGGCAATGCTCATATTTTTGAATATTTTGGAATAGAAAATGAAATAGCTCAAACTTACAAACGAAAAGTCTTACTAAATTCCGGTGGTTCAATTGTTATTGATCAAACAGAAGCTATGTTTATAATTGATATAAATTCCGGTCGCTCTATAAGCGAGCAACAAGAAGAAAATTCAATGAAAACTAACCTCGAAGCTCTTAAAGAAATAGCCAGACAAATACGATTGCGAGATATGAGCGGAATGATTTTAATTGATTTTATAGACTTAAAAAACGAAGCAAATCGAAAGAAATTACTAAACGAAATGAGAGAAGAATTAAAAAGAGATAGAGCTAAAACCGTTGTCTATCCGCTTACTCAGCTTTGTATCATGCAAATTACTCGCCAGAGAATTAATCAATATATAACTGAAAAGATCACTGAAACTTGCCCCACTTGCGATGGAAGAGGTCGAATTGCATCTAAAGCTGTAATTGTAAATTCAATGGAAAGATGGCTCAGAAGCTTTAGAGCGACATCTAATGAATTCAAACTTCAGCTAATAGTACATCCATCGATAGCTTCATACTTAACCGAAGGTTCATTATCTAAAATTTCTAGATTGATGATAAAATACTTCGTAAAAATCAAATTAACACAAAATGATTTAATTCCTATAGATGAATTTAAATTTATTTCTGATAGGACTGAAAAAGATATTACCAAAAATTACTTATATAAAATTTAATTATTGTACTTGCTCTCATTCTAAATGGAAATAAAATATAAAAAAATAAGCATACTAGGTTCAACTGGATCTATTGGAACTCAAGCTCTCGAAGTTCTAAATGAAATAGCTCACGATACAAAAATACATTATTTAAGCGCCCATAAAAATATTTCTACTTTAGAAAAGCAAGCAATTCAATTTCAACCTGAAGGAATTGTAATTACAGACAAAGATTCCTTTGATAAATTTAGGGATAATACTAAATTTAAAGGTAATATTCTATTTGGTACCGAAGCCTTAAACAATGTTGCTTCTGATAGTTCTAATGATCTCTTGATTTCAGCAATAGTTGGGTTTGCTGGTGTAATGCCAGCATATAATGCAATTCAAAATAACATTAATTTAGCTTTGGCAAATAAAGAAGCTCTAGTATCTGCTGGAGAAATCATTAGCAGAACTGCCAAATTAAATAAAAAAGAAATTATACCGATTGATAGCGAACATAGTGCTATTTTTCAATGTTTAGCTGGAGAAAGTAAAGAAAATATTGAAAAAATAATTTTAACAGCCTCTGGCGGTCCATTTAGAAAGCTGAAAAAAGAAGAATTTAAAGATATAACTTTATCGCAAGCATTAGCACATCCAAATTGGTCAATGGGTAAGAAAATTACTATTGATTCTGCTACTATGATGAATAAAGGTTTTGAAGTAATTGAAGCTCTATGGCTCTTTGATTTAAATCCTGATCAGATTGAAGTATTAATTCACCCTCAAAGTATTGTACATTCAATGGTACAATTCAAAGATACTTCTATTAAAGCTCAATTAGGCAGTCCTGATATGAAATTACCTATTGCTTATGCTCTTACTGCACCCGATAGGAAATTTTTAAATATCGATAGAATAGATTTGGCAAAAATTGGAAAGTTGACCTTTGAAACACCTGATTTAGAAAAATTTAAATGTCTATCTCTTGCATTTCAATCATTAAAGAAAAAAGGCAATTCTAATGCAATTTTAAATACTGCAAATGATATAGCAGTTAGCTTATTTTTAGAGAATAAAATTCATTTCACTCATATTCCTTTGATCATCGAAAACGCTCTAAATCAAATTAATTTCATTGCTCAACCGTCAATAGAGGATATTATTAGTACAATTGAAGAAACTAAAAAATATACTTTAAAAAACTATAAAGCAATAATTAATTAAAAAAATCAATTAATTATTATTATATTATTTACGAAACATAGGAAAAATATAAATGGCCTTTTTATCATCGTTATTTTATTTCATTATTGTAATTGGAATATTAGTTTTTATACACGAATTTGGACATTTCATTGCTGCAAGAATCTGTAAAATGAGAGTAGATATTTTTTCATTAGGGATGGGTAGCAGATTATTTGGTTGGAATAAAAAAACTAAATTCACTTGGGGAAAATTACCTGAAGATTTCGATGGTGAAGGCAATTGCGATTATAGAGTATGCTTGCTACCAATTGGCGGATATGTCAAAATCAATGGAATGATTGATGAATCAATGGATTCTAGTTTTATACAAAATGAACCGAAACCATACGAATTTAGAAGTAAAAATGCTTTCCAAAAAGCTTTTACTATAAGCGCCGGAGTAATAATGAATGTCATTTTAGCATTGGTTGTATTTACTCTATATGCTTACTTACAAGGTTCTTATCATAATCCAACTACAACAATTGGCTCAGTAAAACAAAATTCATTAGCCTCTAAAATCGGATTTTTAGAAAATGATAAAATTCTAAAAATAAATGATAATAACGTCTATACTTGGCAAGAAACAATCGAAAATTTGGCTATTAAAGATTTCGGAAAATCAAGAAATATTCAAATTAATAGAAATGGTCAAATTCTAAATTTACAAGCTGATGGCGATGCAATTGTGAAGTCAATTAGTTCTCCAGAAGGACTTGGCTTCTCCCCAAATAATGCTTTCGTAATTATTACTGCTGTAGAAACTCTTAAACCCGCAGGCAAAGCAGGAATAAAAGAAGGAGACACCGTGCTGCAAATTAATTCTGCAGTAATGAACGGAGTAAGTAAGTTTCAACAAATTATCAAAGCAAACAAATCACAACAACTACAACTCACATTAAAAAGGAAAGCTGACACTTTAAAATACGACATTATTCCTGATGCAAATGGAATGATTGGAGTAGGAATAGCTGAAGGTTATTATGGAAATTTAGTACATAAAACTTATACCTTAGGAGAATCTATAGTTATTGGATATGATGAATGTGTAAATTCAGTTAAAATGTTCTTTAACACTTTCGGTCAAATTTTCAAAGGTAATATTAGTATGAAGCAATCCTTAGGGGGACCTATAATGATTGCTCAATTCGCTTCGCAACAAGCAAATATGGGATTGCTAAATTTCCTACATTTCTTAGGTCTGCTTTCTATTTCATTAGCAATAATCAATATTTTGCCAATTCCTGCTTTAGATGGCGGTCATTTATTATTTATCATTATCGAGGCTATAATTAGGCGTGAAGTTCCGATTAAAGTAAAAATAATATTTCAGCAGTTTGGATTATGGTTGATAATTTTACTTACAATCTTTGTATTTTATAATGATATTGCGAGATTATTTGGATTTTAAATTATGGAAAATAAAATAATATTAATAAGTAATGACGATGGAATTCATTCAAGTGGATTGAAAGCCATTGTAAATGCAATTTCTGATTTAGCCCAAGTTTATATTGCTGCTCCTGATAGACAGCGAAGTGCTACTTCTCAGATGCTCACCGTTGATAAGCCATTGATGGCAATTTCTTATTTATATGAAGGAAATATTCCTGCTTGGTCAATTAATGGTTCTCCAGCAGATTGCGTTAAATTAGCTATTAATTCACTATTACCCCGTAAGCCTGATTTAATCATTAGCGGAATTAATTTAGGTGGAAATACATCAGTCAATACTTTATATTCTGGGACTGTTGGAGCGGCTTATGAAGGTGCTTTAGCTGGAATACCATCTATGGCATTATCATTAAACAACTTTAGCCATAAAGCAGATTGTACAGCATCAGCAAAAGTAGGAAGGATATTAACAGAAAAAATTCTCAAAATGGAAAATTTTCCAAAAAATTATATTTTAAACGTGAATATCCCCAAATCAAGTTTTGATGAATTAAAAGGTATGCTCATTACTGATATAAGCAATTCTAATTGGAATGACAAATATGATAAGCGAAATGACCCATTCGGCAGGGAATATTATTGGTTCGCAGGAGAATATAAAATTAATGATAAAAGATTAGAATCTGATGATGTAGCAATAGCACAGAATTATGTTTCAATTACTCCAATTAAATTTGAATTTACAAATCAAGAAATTATTAATACTTTTAAAGAAAAATTAGAATTATAATAATTTTGTATTATTTAATAAATTACAATTCATATCACTATAAATAATATAAGAAACGATATTTTTTGAATTAAAATATCTTTTCTTATGGTAATTTATTAAAAATAAAATGTCTAAATACAAATTCTGCTAACAATAAAAGAAATGCCATCATTATAAATGGATAAAATTTATCTTCTTTATGAGTAAATGATTTTTCTTTAATTTTGGTCTTTTCTAATTGGTCTATGCTCTTGTAAATTTCTTCTAAACCTTTATTATTAGTTGCTCTAAAGTATTGTCCACCAGTTTCTTTTGCTATCTCCCTCAATAGTTCTTCATCGATCTCTACATCTACATACATATATTGTTTGCCAAAAGGAGTATCAATTTTATATGGAGCTTTTCCTGTAGTCCCTACTCCAACAGTATAAACTCTAATCCCATATCCTTTAGCTAAATCTGTAGCAGTAAGTGGAGAAATTTTACCTGTATTATTCATTCCGTCGGTAAGCAAAATAATTACTTTACTTTTAGCATCGCTATCTTTTAACCTACTTATCGAGGTGGATAAGCCCATTCCAATAGCTGTGCCATCTTCGAGCATTTTAGTTTTTATATCTGAAAAGAAAGATTTTAAAATAGTGTGGTCAGAAGTTATCGGACACTGAGTAAAGCTCTCAGCAGAAAAAATTACAAGTCCTATTCTATCATTAATTCTATAATCAATAAATTCTTTTGCTTTTTCTTTCGCTGCTTCTAACCTATTTGGTTTAAAGTCCTCCGCTTCCATTGAAGACGACACATCAAGAGCTATTACAATATCAATACCTTCTGTATTAACATCTTTAGTGGAATTAATTAATTGTGGTCTAGCTAAGGCAATAATGATAAATGATAAGACAACATACCTAATTAAATTTGGTAAAAAGGAAAATCGTTGTCTTAATGTTTTAATCTTTTTAATATTTTCGGGTATTTCCGAAGTTTCAATGCTAGATTTTTTTCTTTTTCGTAATAAAGAAATAATTAGCAACAATGGAATTATTAAAAATAACCAAAAATATGTTGGATTAGCAAATGTGATATTACTAAAATCAAACATCGAATATAAACGAATAAATAAATGATAGATAAAACAATTTTAAAATTTATGATTACTAAAATAATGATAAAATTAATCTTCATGGCAATATTTTATAAAAATTAGTTTTCAAATACACAAATTTTCAATGTTTAATAAAATTTATCAACAATTTTAATGATTTTTATCCACATTTAATAATTATTATTTGTTAGTTTATTAATTTTGCGAATGTAATTATTTATAGGAATAATTAACATACAAACAGCATAAAGTTAATTTTAATTAATAGCAATGAATATCACAATTATCGGTGCTGCTAAAAGCGGGGTAGCAGTTGCTAAATTAGCATCTCGAAAAGGATATAAAGTATTTTTATCTGAAAGTAAAAGTTCTGACAATTTTCCTAATGAAATTAATCTATTTAATGACTTAGGTATTAATTATGAATTTGGTGGGAATTCAGATAAATGCCTCGAAAAATGTGACTTAATAGTTACTTCTCCCGGGGTTCCTTCGGATATTGAAGTTTTCAAAAAAGCGGATAAATTAGGAATAAAAATTATCAGTGAATTGGAGTTCGGAAGATCATTTATTCCAAATAATAAACTCATTGCTATTACAGGGACTAACGGAAAAACAACGACTACTACTCTTATTAATTATATCTTCAATAAATCAGGGAAACCCTCAAGATTAGCAGGAAATATTGGATTTCCAATTTCTGATTTAGTAGACGATATTGCTGAAGATGAAGTAGTTGTTGCAGAATTAAGTAGCTTTCAATTGGATAGAATTGACAAATTCCGTCCGGATGTTGCAATTATTTTAAATGTTACTCCTGACCATTTATATTATCATAAGACTTTTGAAAATTACAGAAAAGCAAAATTTGCTATTTCTAAAAATCAGAATGAAAACGATATTTTAATATTAAATGCCGACGATGGGGATTGTTCGGTGAATTTTGCTAACACACTGGGGAAAATCTATCAATTTTCGATTAATCCATTAAAAAATGGTATATATCAAAAAGATGGAAAAATGTGTGTAAAGCTTCCAAATATGCAGAAAGAGGAAGAAATAATGCAGTTTAGTGAAATGGGATTGCCCGGTGTGCATAATGCATACAACGCAATGGCTGCTGCGCTCGCAGCGAGAGTATTTGAAATACGAAATGAAAATATCCGCGACTGTCTAATGGCATTCGAAGGAGTAGAGCACAGATTAGAAAAAGTTCGCACTTTAAATGATGTAGATTATATTAATGATTCAAAGGCTACTAATGTAAATGCTACATGGTATGCACTCTCAAGCTACAAGAAACCAATTATTTGGATAGCTGGAGGTCGTGGAGATAATAATAATTATTCATTACTTGATGAATTAGTTAAAAAATATGTAAAAGAAATTATTGCAATTGGAGAAGAAAGCGAAGCTATTTTTAATCATTTTTCAGCAATTAAATCATGCGAAAAAGCTAACTCTATGGAAGAGGCTATACAACTAGCCAAATTAAAAGCTGAAAAAGGAGATGTAGTACTTTTTACACCTGCTTGCAAATCTTTTGATTGGTTCTTGAATTATGAACATCGTGGTGAAGTATTTAAAGAAATCGTAAATTCGCTTTAGAAAATTTATATAATTTTTTATATTATAATAAATTATTTATTAAATTTAATAATTTTTCTTCCCTATACTTAATATCGAATGTTTCTGAATAGTTTGATATTGCTGTTCTTAAAGTAATATTAGCCTCAACTGAAAATTGTAAAGCTGAAGTAATATCGCTTGGTGTATTAATAATTTTAGCAAATTTACCAGAAATTTCTGGTAGAGCTGAATTATTTGATATAATAGGAACGCAACCGCATTTCATTGCTTCAACTACAGCCACTCCAAAGCTCTCTTCTATTGATAATTGTATATAAGCAAATGACTTCTGGTACAATGGGATTAATTCTGTATATAAATTTAAAGGACCTTCGATTACTTCAATATTTTTTATATTCATTGCCATTTTTTTAGCCTCATTAAGTGCTTCGCCTCTTAACCCCACTAATTTAAATTCATAATTTGGATTTTCCGCTGCAATTTTAATAAATGTATCGCTACCTTTTAATTTAAATTCAATATCAGAATGAGCCTGAGATACTGTTAGGAAGATATTGCGATTTTCATTTTCTGGCAAAGAGAATTTTTCTGACTTTATTCCATTGTAAATTACTTCTGTTTTTGCCCAATAATCTTTACCTGTTAATCTCATCAAGGCTTCCGCAGCGTAATTTGAAACTGGTATAATCTTATCAGCATATTTAAATGTATTTCGCACGCAGAACCATCTTATAGGCTTCATTATAGCTCCATAGTTTAATTGAGGTTGGTACCCTACATCAAAACCACCTGCAATTACAATAGATTTTTTCTTGAATAATTTTGCTAGAAAAACTGGAACTAATGAAGTATAATCAGCAAACCATGAAAATACTACATCACTTTTAATAAGATATATAGTCGATAAAACAATACATTTCATTAAATTAAATATGCCCTTTATACCTCTCCCTGTGCTACTATTAATAATTGAAAGTTCAAAATCTTTTTGTAATATTTCAATGTCATTTTTAGCAAATGAAGATTTAATTGGTCCTAAAAATAATATTTTCATTTATAATAGTTCTATTTATATTTTACTTGACTTTTTATTATTTAATGCTAATTGTCCACATGCAGCATTTATGTCTTCTCCTGCTGATTTCCTGATAAAAACGTTTATGCTATATTTTTTTAATTTAGCTTGAAATTCTAAAATTTCGTTTAAATTAGCAGGAATTAATTCACTCTTATGCCCAGTAAATTCTATATTATGATATTGAATTAAATTTATTTTACAAGGGAAACGAGAAGTAATTTTCTTTAGAGCTAAAATATCTTCATCTAAATTATTAAACCCAGCAAACAAAATATATTCAAAAGTTATTGGTTTTTTAGTTGATATATAGTAATATTCTAATGCCTTTATTAATTCCGGTAATTTCCATTTATTGGCACTTGGTATAATTAATTCACGTTTAATTTGAATAGCAGAGTGAAGAGAAAAAGCGAGTTTCACTCCAATTTTGCTATCTGCTAAATTAATTATATTTTGGCTAAAACCTGCTGTAGAAAGTGTAATACGATTTTTCCCTATTTGTTTTTGCTCATTTATAAGAATATTTAAGGCTTTAAGTACATTTTCGAAATTATCTAAAGGATCGCCCATACCCATTAAAACTATATTTGAGACTTTCGATTTTGATAATTTCTTAGTTAGAAGATATTGAGTAATAATTTCTGAAGATGTTAAATTACTTATGAATCCGAGCTTTCCAGTTGCACAAAATTTACAATTTAACTTGCAGCCTTCTTGTGTGGAAAGACATAAAGTAAAATTACCATCTTTATCATTAGGGATTAATACACATTCTACTGCTTTATTATTACTAAGTTTGCATAATATTTTACTCGTAGAATCCTCTGAAATAATATGTTCATAAGAATCTATTTCTAAAATTGAGAATTCATTTTGAAGTATATTTCTTAATTCAATTGGAATAGTCGTCATCTCTTGAAAATCAAAAATATTCTGCTTATAAATTGCATCAAGCACTTGTGAGGCTCTATATTTTGTAAAATTCCTTTCGATGAACCAATTCTCTAATTCTGCTTTATGAAAATTAAGTATATTTTGCATTGGAGTATATTTTTTTAAAGTTATTAACACGAAAATTATTAATAATAATTATAATTTGAGACTTTATTTAATATAACAATGTTGCAATTCATCATATTAATAAAAATTATTGTTGCCATTAATCGTTTTATTTTATAATGATTTTAAATAATCTTATGGAATAATCAAATGACAAAAAATGTGCTTGTACCTATCGCTCAAGGTACTGAAGAAATGGAAGCAATTATAATAATTGATATGCTTCGAAGAGCTAAAATTAGAGTAGATGTAGTTGCTGATAGCGATATCGTTACTTGCTCGCGCGGCATAAAAATCATTCCTGATAAATTCTTTTTAGATATAGATGATAACGCTGAGTATGACGCAATAATATTGCCCGGCGGAAAGCAAGGGGTTGAATATTTCTTTAAAAATAATCACTTGCAAGATATATTAATAAAGCATATAAATAATAATGGTTTAGTTGGTGCTATCTGTGCTGCTCCAACTCTCCTCTATGATTTAAAATTACTAAAAGAAGGCACTACAATTACTAGCCATCCATCAGTAAAAGATGTATTTGTTGGGTTTAATTACTCTGAAAATAATGTCGTAGTGAGCAATGGGATTATTACAAGCAGAGGAGCTGGAACTACTTTTGATTTTATTTTACAAATTATTGACATTCTTACAAATAGCGATGTCGCAGACGATGTGAAAAAAGCTATTGTGTATTAATATCAATTAAAATTTCATTTACTTGCTTATAAAAAAACAAAGCCTATCGTTTGATAGGCTTTGTTTTATGAGCCACTTGTCGGATTCGAACCAACGACCTGCTGATTACAAATCAGCTGCTCTACCAACTGAGCTAAAGTGGCAATCTTGACTATATTCATTTAATTGAATATTAACTCATCAAGTTTGAGAATACAAAATTAAGAATATTTTTAATTCTGTGCAAATATTTTTTATATTTTCCTTGAATTTTTTTTAAACATTTTTGTTTTATTTAATTTTTACTTTATGATGCTCACTATTTTTAATTTAAAACAAATCCCTCTATTACAGTGTAATAGAGGGATAATTTATTATTATATCAATTTTCTTATATTATGCAATGTTTTTCTTTTCTGGAATATTTTTTAATAACTCAGTTAAGAAATGAAATACTCTTTCTACTGAAGAAATTTGGCACTTCTCATCAGGAGAGTGTACATCTGCTAAGTTTGGACCAATTGAGAGCATATCCATATTTGGATATTTTTCTCCGATTAAGCCACATTCTAAACCTGCATGTATAATTTCAATTTTGGGTTCGCTTCCATTGATTTGTTTATATACTTCGCTTGCTTTTTGCAAAATAGGTGATTTTACATTTGGTTGCCAAGCTGGGTAGCCATCGCCAGATTCCACTTTAGCTCCTCCTACTGTTAGAGCTGCTTGTACAGCTTCTGCAAGAGCAATTTTTTCTGATTCCATTGAGCTTCTTTGGCTAGATAAGTAATAAATTTCGTCTTTTCTAGTTTCTACAATGGCAAAATTAGTTGAAGTCTGCACTAATCCTTTAATATCAGGACTCATTCTATATGGACCGTGAGGCATTAAAATAAATGATTTTATCAATCTATTTTGTAAATCATCAGTCATCACTCTATTTACATTGCTTTCTGGTGTAGCAATAAAAGTAAAGCCAGGTTCTTTAGTTTTCCATTCATCTAATAAAATTTTATTGAAATTTGCAATAAACTTATCAAATTCAGCCTTTTTATCATTAGGAACGGTAATAACAGCAAATGCTTCTCTTGGGATAGCATTATGTTTGTTGCCACTATCGATTGAAGAAAGTTTAATATTAATTGATTTCATTAAATTATTTATCACTCTTATCATTAATTTTGCTGCATTAGCTCTACCGTCATTTATTTCAATACCTGAGTGTCCACCCTTTAACCCTTTAATCGTAAGTTTATAAGCAGTATGATCAGCAGGAACTGCCTCAGCTTCATATTTAAATAATCCACCAGTGTTAATACCACCAGCACATCCTATTGTAAAAGTGCCTTCTACTTCTGAATCAATATTTATTAAAATTTCGCCTTTTAATAAGTCTGTTGCTAATTGATTAGCACCAGTTAAACCTGTTTCTTCGTCCAATGTACATAACATTTCTAAAGCAGGATGAGGAAATTCAGTAGAATCTAAAATAGCCATCGACATTGCTACGCCTATACCATTATCAGCACCGAGAGTAGTCCCTTTTGCTTTTACCCAATCGCCATCAATATATGGTTGGATACCCATAGTGTCGAAATCGAATTCAACATCGCTATTTTTCTCACAAACCATATCAATATGACCTTGCAAAGTAACTGGTTTTCTATTTTCCATACCAGGGGTAGCAGGTTTACGTACAGCAATATTTCCTAATTTATCAGTTTGTACTTCAAATTTTTTCTCTTTTGCCCAATCAATTATCCATTGAGCTAATTTTTCTTCTTTTTTTGAGCCATGAGGTATTGAGCATATTTTCTCAAAATACATCCATACTTTTTCGGGTTTGATCCCAGCTAATGCATTAGCCATAATTTTTCCTTTGTTATTTATTCTTTAAAATTAATAAAACCGTTTCTAAATAATTGTGAAATAAAAAGAGCAGTTCGGCTATTATGGTCAGGTAATGACTCACCGAAATTCTCTTTTAAATTTTGCGAGATTTGATATACTGTATTTATCCCATCAATTTGCAACCAAGTAAAAGAGCCTATCTTGTCAAGATTAGCTCTTATGAATTTATTCTTCATACGAGGTTGTAATAATTTTCCGAAAAACTTATCAGTAAACCTTGGTACAAGTACATCAATCAATCCATCTTCTTTTATATTATGTTCATAATTCCTAATAGGAGTTAATTCCATTAAATTTTTATCTTTTATTTTGTTCTTATCTTTTGATGTAATCAATTTTTTCAGATATTATAATTAGGTTAATATTTTATTAAAGCAATTATATATTATAGTAATAATTGTATTTAAAATTTTAATGTCTTTAATTCTTTGATATTAATATTAAGATACGTTTGAATTTTAGTAATATTTTACATAATTCAGCACTAAAAACATAAAATTATAAATTATTTAATATTATTGAAATATTTGGGGATAAATTAAACTATCAATATTTGATTAAGTAACTAATATTTCGTAAATTGCATTCTGTTAATTATAATTATTTTCTTATTTAATCAAAATCATTTTTAAGCAAAATAATTAAAATTAATTATGTAAATTTCTATTATAATTTGGAATTTCATATTTTTTGAGTTTTTTATAGGTTTACTTTTTCTCATAGAGACAAAATAACTAATTTATTAATAAATATAAGGTTCAATATAATTTATGTCTTACCTAAAATCTTCTATTTTAAGTAAGTGGGTTATGGCTGTAACTGGTATAGTTCTAGTTGGATTCCTAATTGGGCATACAGTTGGAAATATGCAATTATTTATTGGAAGCGACACTTTCAATACATATGCTGCATTTTTGCAAGGTCTTGGCGAACTTTTATGGGTAGTAAGAATTACTCTTATTGTATGTGTACTATTACATATTTTCACATCAATTAAGTTAAAACTTGACAACTACGCCGCAAGACCAATTAAATATCAGTATAAGTCCTACTTAAAAGCAAAGCTCACATCCAGAAATATGATCTGGACAGGAATTATGATCCTAGCTTTCGTAGTTTACCATTTATTACATTTCACCGTTGGTACTGCTCATCCTGATTATTATAATCATTATGAAAGCGTAGTAAATGAAAAATCTGCTGTAGCTATCGATACACAAGGTGAGCAAATTCCACCTACTTTCAAGACAATTACTCAAGATGGAAAAACTTATGTTATCCAAGAAGAAGTAAAATCTGCTAAAACTCGTCATAATACCTATAAAATGGTTGTAACAAGCTTTAGAAATCCTATAATTTCAATTTGCTATATTATTGGAGTAATACTTCTTGCTTTCCACCTTACTCACGCTATTCAAAGTGCATTCCAGACACTTGGACTAAATCATCCGAGATATTTTGGTTATATCACCGCAGGTAGCAATTTATTATCAATTTTAATTGCCGTTTGTTTAATTTCAATTCCTGTTTCAATTCTTACAGGTATTGTAGGAGGTGCTATATGATATTAGATGCTAAAATCCCTGCTGGACCATTAGCTGAAAAATGGGATAAACATAAATTTGAAATGAAATTAGTAAACCCTGCTAACCGTAGAAAATACAAAATAATTGTAGTTGGTACTGGCTTAGCTGGAGGAGCTGCCGCTGCTTCACTTGCCGAACAAGGCTATAATGTAGAGGCTTTCACATATAACGATTCTTCTCGCAGAGCACATTCTATTGCTGCTCAAGGTGGTATTAATGCTGCTAAAAATTATCCAAATGACGGCGATAGTATTTATAGATTATTCTATGATACTATTAAAGGTGGTGATTTCAGAGCAAGAGAAGCTAACGTTTACCGTTTAGCACAAGTTAGTAATAATATTATCGACCAATGTGTAGCTCAAGGGGTACCTTTTGCACGTGAATATGGTGGATTATTAGATAATCGTTCTTTCGGTGGAGCTCAAGTTTCTAGAACTTTCTATGCTAGAGGACAAACAGGACAACAACTACTTTTAGGAGCTTATTCTGCTCTATGTCGTCAAGTGGGCTTAGGTACTGTAAAAATGCACACTCGTAAAGAACTCGAAGACATTGTTATTATTAATGATCAATGTCGTGGTATAATTACACGCGATTTAGTTTCTGGTAAAATTGAATCACATTCTGCCGATGTTGTCATTCTAGCAACTGGCGGCTATGGAAACGTATTCTATTTATCAACTAATGCTCTTGCTTGTAATGTAACTGCTACTTATAAAGCTTATAAAAAAGGTGCAGGCTTTGCTAATCCATGCTTTACTCAAATTCACCCTACTTGTATTCCTGTAGCTGGCGATCACCAATCTAAACTAACTCTTATGAGCGAATCTCTAAGAAATGATGGTCGTATTTGGGTACCAAAAAGCAGAGACGATAAAAGACCTCCAAATCAAATTCCAGAAGAAGAAAGAGATTACTACCTAGAGAGAAAATATCCTTCATTTGGAAATCTATCTCCTCGTGATATTTCTTCAAGAGCTGCTAAAGAAGCTTGCGACGATGGTCGCGGTGTAGCTGCTTCTGGTTATGGTGTTTATTTAGATTTTGCTGATGCTATAAAGAGATTAGGAAAAGACAAAATCGAAGAACGCTATGGCAATCTATTCGAAATGTATGAAAGAATCACTAATGATGATCCATATACAACACCTATGATGATTTATCCTGCTTCGCATTACACTATGGGAGGTATTTGGGTAGATTATAACTTAATGTCTACTATTAAAGGATTATACGTTGGCGGCGAAGCTAACTTCTCAGACCACGGCGCAAATAGATTAGGTGCAAGTGCATTGATGCAAGGTCTATCCGATGGTTACTTCGTATTACCAAGTACTATCCCTCATTATTTAGCTTCTAATGGACCATTTGAAAAAGTGGATACTTCTCATCCTGAATTCAAAAAAGCTGAAGGTGAAGTACAAGACAAAATGAATAAAATAATGAGTATTAAAGGTACTAAAACTCCTTCTCAATTACATAAAGAACTAGGTAATGTAATGTGGGAATACTGCGGAATGGCTAGAAACGAAGCTGGATTAAAGAAAGCATTAGAATTAATTCCTCAAATTCGCGAAGAATTCTGGAAAAATGTAAATGTACCGGGAGAAAGCAATGACTTAAACGTTGCTCTCGAAAGAGCTTCAAGAACTGCTGATTTCTTAGAATTTGCTGAAGTAATGGTCTATGATGCTTTAGAAAGAGATGAATCATGCGGTAGCCACTTTAGAACTGAACATCAATACCCTGATGGCGAAGCAATGAGAAATGATGAAGAATATGCTCACGTTGCTGTATGGGAACATAATGGTGTTGGTAAAAAACCTATTAGACATAAAGAAGAATTAAATTATGAGAATGTAAAATTCGCAGTAAGGAGTTACAAATAATGAAATTAACATTAATGATATGGCGCCAAGAATGCTGCAAAAAAGATGGCAAGATGGAAAAATACTTCTTAGATAACGTAGAAGAAGAAATGTCATTCCTAGAAATGCTTGACGTCCTAAACGAAAGACTCATATTAGAAGGTAAAGATCCAATAGCATTCGACCACGATTGTCGCGAAGGTATTTGTGGAGCATGCTCTTTAGTAATTAATGGTGTACCTCATGGTCATCATAAAGGTACTACTACTTGCCAATTACACATGAGAAAATTTAAAGATGGTGATACAATTTATGTAGAACCATTTAGAAACAAAGCATTCCCAGTTATTAAAGATTTAGTAGTGGATAGAACTGCTTACGATAGAATTATGAATTCTGGCGGATTTGTTTCTATTAATACTGGCAATCCAAAAGATGCAAACAGCCTCCCTATTTCTAAAATCAATGCTGATTTAGCTATGGATGCTGCTGCTTGTATCGGTTGTGGTGCATGTGCATCTTCTTGCCCTAATGGCTCTGCTATGCTTTTCGTAGCAGCTAAAGTAAGTCAATTTGCACTATTACCACAAGGACAACCTGAACGCACAAAACGCGCTCTAGCAATGGTAAGAACAATGGATGAAGAAGGCTTTGGCAATTGTACAAATATGTATGAATGCGAAGCTGCTTGCCCAAAAAATATCTCTGTTAGATTTATCGCAAGATTAAATAGAGAATATATAAGAGCTAGACTTTCTGAAGAAAAGAAAATATAAGTCTAATTCATTGGTTGAATATAGAAAACGCTCAATAATAAATTGATATTGAGCGTTTTTTTTAATAAAAAAAAGTCTATTTTAATTTTATTTATTGTAGG
The DNA here is from genome assembly GCA_937875295.1 of uncultured bacterium. Lineage (GTDB taxonomy): Bacteria > Bacteroidota > Ignavibacteria > Kapaibacteriales > UBA2268 > CALLXS01. Next base: position 45,974 of record CALLXS010000023.1, read on the forward strand.
CTTTTTCCTATTTGTCGATTTATTTCTAATTTTTAAATAATTGTTTTATTTCTATAAGCATCTTTAAATTTCTTCGTTCTAATAGATCGAATAAAATATAATATCATTCCAATATAAACAATGCAAGCAAATATCCCGACGAACATTCCTATATAATTCCAAAAATTTTCTTGAGTATTATTAATTGTAAACATCCAAAGTTTATACCATGCTATAGCTAACCCACCGACAATAAATATCATCACATATGATAATACATGAATAGCAGAAAGAGCCCATTGCTTAAATTGTTTAAATTTTAACCCAGCAAAAATATTTAATACCGATACTAATGTTAAAAATATTCCAATGAATGGCAATACGTTAATAATAGAAATAAATCCTGCATTTTGAGGATACTCATTTAATGTCATTATTAATTTCTCTTTTACTGGAGCAACTAAGAAATATACTGCTATCATCCATACTCCAACTAGAAATAACACGACTCCTGATATAATCCACATAAAACTGATTGATCGTAATAACGATGGTTTCGAATTTTGCGGAACATTAATTTTTAATTGACTAAAATCCATATTTTTATTATATATATTTTAAATACTTTTTAGGTAATAAAGTTAATCCGTCATTAACAGAAATGCTTTAATAAAATCATCTAAATCTCCATCCATTACTGAATTTATATCGCTACTTTTAGTCTCAGTACGATGATCATTCACCATAGTATAAGGTTGAAACACATAAGAGCGAATTTGACTGCCCCATTCAATTTTCATTTTTTTGCCCTCAATTTCGGCTTTAGCAGCTAATTCAGCTTCTACTTTTTGTTGATATAATCTTGATTTAAGCATTGTCATAGCACGTTCTCGATTTTGAAATTGAGAGCGTTCTTGCTGGCAAGATACAACAATTCCTGACGGTATATGCTTGATTCTGACAGCGGTTTCTACTTTATTTACATTTTGTCCACCTTTACCACCAGACCGGAAAGTGTCGGTTTCTAAATCAGCAGGATTAATTTCTATCTCTACATCATCATCAACTAGTGGATATACATAAACTGATGCAAAGGAAGTATGCCTTCGAGCATTTGAATCAAATGGAGAAATTCTTACCAATCTATGCACACCATTTTCAGCCTTCAAATATCCATATGCGAACTTTCCTTCAACTTCGATTGTAGCTGATTTTATACCAGCCCCATCTCCTTCTAATTCATCTGCTAAATATACTTTGTAATTATGCCTTTCGCACCAGCGAGTGTACATTCTAAGTAGCATTTCAGCCCAATCTTGAGCTTCAGTTCCTCCAGCCCCTGAATGAATAGTGAGCAGAGCATTACGAGCATCATCTTTTCCGGAGAGTAAATTTCTAATTTCTAAATCTGATATAGCTCTTTCGGATTTTTCTACTTCTGCTAAAATATCATTTTCGATAGATACATCTTTTTCTTCTTCAGCTAAATTTATTAAAAGTGTGGTTTCATCGATTAAATCGTTGGTTTGGTGCCAAATTTTACTCCATTCCTTTAATTCAGATATTTGCTGCATAACTTTTTGAGCATTCGCAGAATCATTCCAAAAATCACTAAGCTCAGAGGATTTTTGTAATTCATCTAATTTGGATTCTTTACTATCCAAATCAAAGATACCTCCGCAGTTCATCGAGTCTTAGCTTTAAGGAATTTACTTTATCTATTTGAGGTTCATACATTTCTATATAATTATTTTTTATCTTTTAAATTGTGCTTATAAATAATTTTATCTTCGACAGGGATTGGATAATTTCCTGTAAAACACGCAGTACAATATGAAATACCTTTTTCTTCTGGAACGCTTTCTAATAATTTTTCTTCGCTCAAGAAATGCAAAGAATCTACTCCAATTGCTTCACCAATTTCTTCTTCGCTATTATAATGATTGGCAATTAATTCCTCTTTGCTTGGGAAATCCATTCCATAATAGCATGGGTATTTAATTCTCGGCGAAGATACCCTGCAATGCAATGATTTTGGTTGTTGATCTCGAATAATTTTTACTAAAGATTTTGATGTAGTACCTCTGACGATTGAATCGTCTACTAGAACTATATGTCTATCTTTGATTACACCTGAGACTGGACTAAATTTCACTTTAACTTTAAATTCTCTGTTATTTTGCCCCGGTGCTATAAAAGTCCTCCCCACATAATGGCTTCTAAGCAATCCAATTTCAAATACTGTTGGATTTTTATCATTATTAATTCTCGAATATCCCAAAGCACAAGTATTTGCACTATCTGGAACAGCAATTACATTTACTTTTTCATTATTGGGTTCAATAAGCGGAGATTCTTCAGCTAATTTTTTCCCTAATTTCCTTCTAATTTTATCTACGCTATGCCCAAATATCATACTATTTGGTAGTGCAAAATAAACATATTCAAAAATACAATGATGCGCCTCAGGAGTCTTTTCTAGTATTTTGCTTGAATGTACTTCTCCAGTTTTCGTAGATTCTTCGTTTATCAAAATGAGTTCGTTATGATGAATCGAGCGACAATATTCAAAATTATTAATATCAAAAGCACAAGATTCAGAAGCTACTATAAAAGAATATGTTCCATCTGGATTAGTTTTTCTACCAATGCTAAGTGGTCGCACTCCATGGGGATCACGAGCTGCAAAAAGCCCTTCTTCTGTTAATATAACTAATGAATAAGAACCTACAGCAGTTTGAAGTGTTTCTCTAATTTGTTCAATAAGTGATTGCTTTTTGCTCCGAGCGATTAAATGCATAAATAATTCGGAATCTGTTGTAGTTTGGAAAATTGCACCTTCTTTTCTCAATTGATCTCTTAATGTATTTGTATTAGTCAAGTTACCATTATGAGCAAGTGCAATAATACCGCTATGATAAATTATATTAAAAGGTTGAATGTTATTTGCATTTGAAGAGCCTGTAGTAGAATATCTATTATGTCCGATAGCAGAAGACCCTTTTAACTTTTTTAGAGTTTCTTCATTATTGAATACATCGAGTACTAATCCTAACCCT
>CALLXS010000024.1 GCA_937875295.1 uncultured bacterium
TTTGTCAAGCAAAAAGATATGAAACTTTAATACGGAAATGACGTATCAAGCATATAAGTGGTTATATTATAGTATCTTTAGAAAGACTAACAATTTTCATTTAGTTGGTTATTTATTTATTATATTTTATTATTTAACACTCAGAATAAAACATACGATTTATTCTAAGTTTCAAATATAAGAAAACTTTTTTTAAATTATACTAACTTTTTTAAATTTTCTGTTAAAATTTTATTTGTAATATTATTACAAAGTAAATTGAATCCCATATACTATAGATAAGGAATTAATCATTTTTTTTGAAACATCAGAATAAAAATCATTTATAAAAAATAAACGATTATCTAACCCAACGCTTACATTAATGGAATTTAGCAATTTATAAGATGCTGTTAATCTCGATAAATTCATTAACCCTGCTTTATTTCCACCAATCCCAATTCTACCATTAAGAGCTAAATTATCATATTGCAAAAAATTATATTCATAGAAAATATTGCCCCAAATATAATTACTATGATTCGACATTTTTATTGGCATTAATATAGTAGGCGATGGAGAAGCATTATCATCAATTGGATTACCATTAGAGTTTAGTACTCCTGAAGCTACAGGTACCATTTTAGTGGTGGAAGTACTATAACTTATATTCCCTACTTCTAATCCGATTTTATGCCTTTGATTCACGCTATAGCCAATACTTTGAGAAAATCCTATATTTAGCTTATCATCATTATTTCCAATATTTGCATAAACTGAATTTCCTGCGTAATATGTGTTAAATACAAGATTAATTAATGGGTCTGTATTATAAACACTATTAATATTATTATTAAATGAATTATAAGCATTTATTGATGAAAACCTATTATATTCCGATGGAACTATATTCTTTTTTGAATTTCTCAAATAAGGATATGAAAATGATTTTATTTTATTATCATCTGATTTTATTCTTGTATTATTCTCAGATGTCATAGATAATTGATTATCTAAAGAAGACGCAATGTTAATATTTTCAGATTGATTTTTAAAGTATAATTCATTCTTTAAGTTTTTATTTTCTTCAACCTGCGAGTAATTATCATTATTACTACTATTATGTTCAATAATATCATTATAGCTTATTGATCTAGCCAAAGTAAGATTATCTATGCTGTTTTGAGATTGAATATTATTTTCTTCAGCTACTTTAGAAGTAGATAATTTACTTAATTTAGAATTATTTAGTCTAATCGAATTTGAGTAAGTTTTATCGTTTTTACTGGATAAATTCTTAGATTGATTGCTATTTCCTGCGATTTTATTTGATAAATTCATATCTTCAGCAAGGTCTGTGCTAAGACTATTAGAACTAATTTGAGGTGTTATTGTTGAAGTAACTTGATTTTGTTGATAAGATAATAAATTATTAATATGCTTAATAGTTGGATAATCGCTTAAATATGAAAATCCAAAAATAATTACAGCAACTACTGCCATAGCGAAACTTTTAGTTTTAGCTCTACTATATTGGATAACAGTTTTATTTCTATTATCGTTTAATATTTTCATTAAGACTAAATCTTGAATATTCCTTTTTAAGTCCTCAGGTACTTGCATTTTTTCAGAATCTGATTTCAAAGCACAATGTACAAAAATTGCATCGTCGAAATCTGATTTCAGCTGAGGATTTTTAGCTATTTCATTTCGCAACATATTGTCGTCTTCTTGACTTAGCTCTCCGTCTAAATATCTTGATATTAAATCGTCATAATTCATTTGTTTGTCTATAATATCTTTTTTTACTTTATTATTTGTTTTGTTTTTGATTTAACAATTATAAATGTTTTGCATCGCCATAATATTCTTTAAATATTGGAGTTAAAATTTTTCTCATTAAAATCCTAGCTCGTAGCACTCTTACTTTTACATTAGATACATTAATATTTAAAATTTCTGACATTTCTTGATATGAGCAGTCTTCATATTCTCTTAAAATCAAGACTTCTCTATATGCTAAAGGTAATTTCATAAGAGATTTTTCAATAAATTCTTTCATTTCAATATCAGATTGTCTTAGAGAATCAGTAGTTTTATAATCTTCTTCTAATTCAACATATTGCTTACGAGATCGGATTATATTTAAGCAAGTATTTCTTGCTATTGTGAATAGCCAGGCTGAAAAATTATCTCCTTTGAATTCATTTCTTTTATCATAGACTTTAAGAAAAATATCTTGATAAGCATCTTTAGCAATATCTCTATTGCCAAGCATACGTACGCAAAAGCAATATACTTTATTTTGATAGCGTTCATAAAGGAAATTAAATGCTTCAACTGACCCATTAGAAAGCTCTTTTGAAGCACTTTCGATGTCATATTGCATATTCGATTTATTTATATTTCCTTTAAAACCAAACATTTATATACTTTAAATGATAAAATATTTTATTGTCTCTAAATATAAAACTACTTATAATAATAGATTTAACAATTTATTAAAAGACACTACCAAAGTCAAATTAGTTACAAATATATTTAAATATTTTTTAATTTTAATAATATTGTTGGATAAAAAATAATATTGTTAGACAAAAAAAATTATTAATTACTAATCAAAAAGCTCTTCCGCTATCGAAAGAGCTTTTTGTGTTTGTCATTTGCTTGAAAGCCTAATTATTTTAAACCCGGAGCAATCATTTTCTCTGGACGCACGAATTCATTAAATTGTTCTTCAGTTAAAATACCTAACTCTAAAGCTGATTGCTTTAATGATAAGCCTTTTTTATGAGCATTTTTTGCAATTTTAGCTGCATTGTCATATCCAATATGTGGATTAAGCGCTGTAACGCTCATTAAAGTATTATCAACAAAGTATTGAATTTTTTCTTTAATTGGTTCGATACCAAAAGCACAATGTTCATCAAACATTTTGCAAGTATCTGCAAGCAATCTAGTACTTTGTAAGAAATTATAAATCATTACTGGTTTATATACATTTAATTCAAAATTACCGGAAGCACCACCGAAATTAATTGCAGTATCATTTCCCATCACCTGCACGCAAACCATAGTCATTGCTTCAGATTGAGTAGGATTTACTTTCCCCGGCATAATTGATGATCCCGGTTCATTCTCTGGGATTTGCAATTCGCCAATTCCGCAACGAGGACCAGAAGCTAGCCAGCGTACATCGTTAGCTATTTTCATTAGAGAAGCAGCTAATGTCTTTAAAGCACCATGTGCAAAAACAATTGCGTCGTGAGCTGCAAGAGCTTCGAATTTATTAGGAGCTGTTACAAATGGTAACCCTGTAAATTGTGCAATTTTTTCAGCTGATTTTTTTGCAAATTCTGGATGAGAATTTAGACCAGTTCCTACAGCAGTTCCTCCGAGTGCTAGCTCATATAATGCAGGGAGAGTCATATCTATTCTCTTTAAGTCATTATCGAGTTGTTGCACATAAGCAGAAAACTCTTGTCCTAAAGTCAATGGAACTGCGTCCATTAAGTGAGTTCTACCTACTTTAATAATATCCTTAAATTCTTTAGCTTTTTTATCAAGAGTATCTCTTAATTTTTTAACTGCAGGAATTAACAAATTATTTACTTCTTCAGCAGCTGCAATATGCATTGCTGTAGGGAAAGTATCATTAGAGCTTTGAGATTTATTTACATCATCGTTAGGATGAATAGGAGTTTTACTTCCTAACACACCACCGGCCATTTCAATTGCACGGTTCGATATTACTTCATTAGAATTCATATTGCTCTGTGTACCGCTACCAGTTTGCCAAATTGATAAAGGGAAATGCTCATCAAGTTTTCCTTCAATTACCTCATCAGCAGCTTTCATAATTAATTCAGCTTTATCTTTTGGTAATACACCAAGATCAGAATTTGCAGCAGCAGCTGCTTTTTTTAATATTCCCATTCCGCGAATTACAGCGCGTGGCATTTTCTCTATACCGATTGCAAAATTGATTAATGAGCGTGCTGATTGAGCACCATAATACACATTAGCAGGCACTTTTATTTCGCCCATTGTATCTTTTTCAATACGATATTCCATTAAACGACTCCAAATTTTATGATTAAAATTAATGTAATTATATATATAATAAGAATGCAAATTTATGAAAAATATTGTAATTTCAAACTTATTCTTTTAAGCTAAATTTTATTCCTTGCTCCAAATCCTTGTGTTTAAATTTAAATCTTCAATAATGTTAATTACCAAATCTAAAACATTGTAGTATTCAGTTGTCGCTTTTTCATTGACAACCGTTCGATAATACCTTGGCTTGAATATATCTTCATCGTATGGTATTGCAATATAGATATTAGAGTCTACAAATGAGATTGAAATTTTCTTTCCACTTTTTTTCTTAAATTCTAATATTCTACTCATAATACTTGAAGACAAAATATATCTCGCCTCAATTTGGTCTGAACCGTATACAACAAATTCTTTTTCAAATTCAATATCTTCTAATTTTATCAATTCTCCTCTTTGTTTACTAAGCTTCTGGAAGAAATTACCTAATTGACCAAATTTTTTCTCAGCAAAATCAGGAAGAACAAAATATTCTCCCTTAAAATTTTTATTAAAATCAGCTTTAAAAAATAACCCTTTAAATATTACAGTCCAAGATTCTTTAGTTCTGCCATCTTCATTTGTTGATTCAGTCTTATGCTCAGCCTTTACTTCAGAAAATGCAAAATCTGTTTTATCAATTTTGCCAGAAATATAGTCTTCCCCTTTAAATCTATCGACAGATAAAAGGAACAATTTTGAATTTAAAAAGCTATTTAAAGAAATACTATCGCTATACGAATATTTTAAGCTCGGTTCTAAAAAATGGACTATCGGTGTAATAACCTTACTTTTATAATCAATGATGAAATTTACTTTTTTCTTGTGCATTCTACTTAGCATCATCACAATTTCAATAATAATCAATACAATCATTATTATCAATGGAATATTAGCAGAATTTTCATCAAAATATACATTATAAATTGCTTTATTAATCAATACAGCAATTATTATAGTAGAAATTACAATCAAAATTAGTAAAATCATTGAAAAGAAATTTTGCTTTTTTACGCTTTTTCTCTCCAAATCTAAAGTATTTAAGATGGGGATTAAGTCATTTTTATAGAATTCCTGAAACTCTTTTAATGTCTTCTTCATGAATCATTAGTGGAATGAAAATTATTTTTTATTGATTAAATAAATTTTTGATATTAACATTTGTTCTTTCTGTTTCCGATGTTTCGAAGAATGTTTTTGCTTTGAATCCCATGATAGCTGCTAAAATATTCGTTGGAAACATTTGTACCGAATTATTATAAGATTTTACTGATGCATTAAATGATCTACGAGCTGCTGAAAGTTGTTCTTCTGTTTCATTCAAAGATGATTGAAGTTGTAAGAAATTTGTATTTGCTTTAAGGTCAGGATAATTTTCTACAGCTAAGTTAATTGATTTAAGAGCATGAGAAATCTTATTATTTAGTTCGATTTTTTCGTCGTTAGAAATATTCTCTTTCATCACATTTGTGCGTAATAGTGTGATTTCGTTTAATACTCCTTTTTCGTGTTGCATATACTGCTGCACTGCAGCTACTAAATTTGGGATTAAATCATACCTTTTCTTTAGATATGCATCTATGCCAGCAAAGGCATTTTGCACTTGATTTCTCTTACCTACTAAGCCATTATACATTACTATTAGCAACAATAAAAACAATACTAAAATAATAATTATAATCCATGTGGTTGACATTTGCTTATTCTCCTTACAAATGAATAAATATATTAATTTTATAAATTCACTTAAAAATAAAATTAGTTCTAAATCAAACTATTTATTTTCTTTGATATTAATTGCAAATATAATGAATTTATCTATAAGAATAAGAACTAAGAATAATTAAATAAATATATTTAAAAATATTTACTTACTTTATAAAAATACACAACTTATTAAGAAAAATATTCGTAATTTGCAGGTTGTAAAAATTTCATTTCAATAAATTAATTTCTAATTTTTTTTAATTAATAAATTGAAATCTTTAATTAAATAATTATTAATTATAACATAATACATTTTA
>CALLXS010000025.1 GCA_937875295.1 uncultured bacterium
CCCCAATTGTCTACTTTTCAAAACTATATTATCTTTATCTAAATTCTCTACAAAATACCTTTGTTCTGGTGTTAGTATAAAAGGTACTATATTTCCTTCTTTATCTGCTATCTTAATAAATGCCTGTATCCAATCAACCTTATTAGCATCATTCCATAGGTATGCTAACTTCTTTTGGCTTTCTTTACTTAATGACATTATTTATCACCTTTACCCTTTTTCAAGGCAGGAATATTAACATCTTTTAGAAAATCTTCTACTTCATCAGTAGTTTCATCAAAGAAATCACTTTTAGAAAATGACTCCACCCACTTAGCAGCGTTTACATCCCCTTGTAATGCTTTATCATACATGGCTTCATATAACCTAATTAAGTTAAGTTTTTTCATATGCTTATGATATTCTAGTATTGCCTCTTGACAATCCTCTCTGGTAAACCATTCCATGCATTCATCTAGCGTTTTGTTTTTTACGCAAGGTTCATATGGCATAAAATCATCAAAATCACATCTTTTATCCTCTGGCGTATAATACCATACAATAAATCTTGCTATGTAATGGGGTACAATCTTCTCTAATTTCTGTTGTATACTTTCGCATCTTAATTGTCCCATGATTATTTACCCCCTTTCATATCGTCAGTAGCACCAATATAATCTAATTTGCTTAATATTTTATCAAGTTTACCTTCTAACTTATCCATTCTCTTATCTAATTTACCAACTTCTCTATGTATCTGTAATACCTGATGATACTGGTGATAAAACTTGCGGTTTTCCATTCCAGACATAATTTTATTCATATTTTCAATAGCATCATCAATTGTTTTAATTTTTTTATCGTTCATTTTAAATGATTATAGAATAATAAAATATAGTTTTAAAAAAAATATTAATTTATATTATTATAATGATAGAATTTATAAATTATTAATTATAAATAATAATAGAATATTCAGAAAATAATATTAATTTAGTAGTCTTATGTTTAATAAAATAATATATTTAATAACATATTTAGTCGTTTTTGTTTATTCGAGCTATCTTATTAATGCACAAATAGACTCCAATTATTATCGGCAATTTAATGAAAATCTTAATAGTGCTAAATTAATTTATAATATTGACAATTGCTATAATACTTCTCTTAATGTGCTAAATTTAGTAGAAGACAGCTCTTTAGCAAATATGAATCAAATTAGATTTAATTTTTTCGTTGAAAATAAGTTGTATATAGTTTATGGTGATATTAATTCACTTTTAGGTAACCAAATTAAAATATTTGCATTCGATACTTTGAAATTTAATGCAATAAAACCGGAGCAAATAGATTCAAGCAAAATCAGACTTTTTTCTTCAATAGCTTTTAAACTATATGCTATAATCAATGAGTTTGCTAAAAAAAATATAGATTATAATTTGTATATAATAAATAAAAAAGATACAATGAATGCATTTCTTATCCCCATCTGGCAAAGAAATGGAAAAATTATTTACGGAGATTATATACAAAAAAAATATATTTTATATAATAACGACTTTAAAGAAGTTAATACTTTTAAAAGTAATTATGGATATAGATTTTTTGACAGTAGTACTCGAGAAATTTATTTAAAATATATAAATGATGAATGCCCTACTATTCCGTCCATCTTTTATACATTGGCATATAAAGATATTTTCGAATACGTAATAATTGAGACCAAATATAAATATACATATTTAAACAACTTTGAATTAGGAAGTTACACACATATAGGAAAATAATTAGTGAATTTTAAAAATACCATATTATTAAATGGTGGCACTACTGAATTTGGTGAAGCATTAGCTAAAAAATTAGTAAAAGAAGGAAATTATCTAATATTAGTTTCTGACGATTCTGTAGAAAGTTTTGAAATACAAAAAGAAATTTATGATTTATATGGATATAAAATAGATTTATTTCTCACAGATTATGCCTCACAGAGAGAAATAAAAGAATTAGCTGAAAGCATCGAAAATAAATATCCCAAACTTAATATTATAATCAATAATTATTCTACAACATCTGTGGAAAAAGTAATTACTGAAGATAATATTGAATTAATTTTTCAAGCAAATTATATTTCTCGATTTCTTTTAACAAATTTATTAATTCCAATCCTCGCAAATAATAAACATTCAAAAATTATTAATGTAATTGATAAAATAGACAATAAATTAGAATTAGATTTTGATTTTATTGAAAATAATACTAATATAGAGACTAGCAAAGAAGCTGAAGAACAAGCTATTTTAGCTGATATTATGTATATTCAGACTCTTTCTGAAAAATTAATTAATACTTCAATCACAGCAAATTCTATATATCCCGGTAAAATTGAAAAAGAAATTTATACAGATGACTTTTCTGAAAGATCTATGAAATTATTAGGGAAGAAAATTGTAAATAGTTTTACTACCGGTCCTAAAAAAGCAAGTTATTATGTTTATAACATTATCCATAATTTAGGCGGCAAATCAGGTAAATTATATAAAAAAAATCGTCCTACTACTATCCCTATTTTTGCTGCAAAACAAAAAAATAGAGATAAACTCTGGGAGCTTAGTAACCTATTGACAGAGTCAACTTTCGATATTTTTTAATTATTTATAAATATTTATTTTATATAACTTTTTATAGAATTAATAATAATTTAATAAAAGTTACGTAATTTTGTAATCTTTTATAAATTAAATTATTATATATGCGGAAAAATTCAATTAGAAACATAGCAATTATTGCACACGTTGACCACGGAAAAACTACATTGGTTGATGCACTTTTAAAGCAAAGTGGTACATTTAGAGAAAATCAAGCAGTAGCAGAAAGAGTAATGGATTCAGGGGATCTCGAGAGAGAAAGAGGAATTACAATAACTGCCAAAAATACTGCAATACATTATCAGGGAATTAAAATCAATATAATCGATACTCCAGGTCACGCAGATTTCGGAGGTGAAGTAGAAAGAGGAATGAATTTAGTAGATGGTGCTATTTTACTTGTTGATGCAAGCGAAGGACCTCTTCCCCAAACACGATTTGTAGTAAAAAAAGCTTTAAATAGAAATTTACCTATAATAGTTGTCATTAATAAAATTGATAGATCTGATGCAAGGATTGAAGAAGTAATCAATGAAATATATGATCTCTTTATTGATTTAGATGCAAGTAATGAGCAAATAGAATTTAAAATACTTTATACTATTGGAAAACAAGGCGTCGCCCATTATGAACTTGATGACGATTCGACAAATTTAAAGCCATTATTCGATACAATTATTAATGAAATACCAGGCCCAATTGCTGATGATAATCAAATTCCTCAATTCTTAGTAACTAATTTAGATTATGATCCATATGTAGGACAAGTTGCAGTAGGAAGATTAGAAAATGGTACTTTCTCAATGAATACATTATATTCATTATGCGGAGAATATGAGATTAAGAATAATGTTAAATTTTCAGCTTTATATTCTTTTGATGGATTAAAAAGGACTCAATATCAAACCGTTGAAGCTGGAGATATCATAGCTATAGCTGGAGTAGAAGGAATACAAATTGGCGATACAATTTCCTCAAATGATGACCCAAAACCACTTCCTAGAATTAAAATTGATGAACCAACCGTATCTATGATTTTTTATGTAAATGATAGTCCATTTGCTGGACGAGATGGCAAATTTCTTACTTCACGACATATTAAAGCAAGATTAGAAAAAGAAATTTTAGGTAATGTATCGTTAAAATTGAAATTGTTTGATAGAACTGATGCTTTTGAAATGTGCGGACGTGGAGAATTGCAAATGGCAGTACTGATTGAAACAATGAGAAGAGAAGGTTATGAATTTATGGTGTCTAAGCCTAACGTAATCACTAAAAAAGAAAATGGAATCACATACGAACCTTATGAAAGAGTTTTTATTGATGTCCCTGAAGAATTCGTCGGTACTGTAACAGAAAAATTAATGAAACGCAAAGGTAGAATGGAAGCATTAAATAATAATGGTTATGGTAGAGCATCAATGGAATTTGTTATCCCATCTCGTGGATTAATTGGTTTTAGAAGTCAATTTCTTACTGATACTAAAGGCTCAGGGATAATGAATACATTATTTGAAGATTATTATGAGTGGGCTGGCGTAATCCCAGATAGACAAAATGGAGCTTTAATTGCTGATAGAGCTGGAAAAGTAACTGGATATGCTGCTCTTGGAATGGAAGACAGAGGTGAATTATTCGTAGAGCCAGGTACTGAAGTATACGAAGGAATGGTCGTCGGAGAAAGAAATAAAACCATAGATATGAATGTAAATATCACTAAAGAAAAGAAATTAACTAATATGCGTGCTTCAAGTTCTGATGCTACGGTAGTATTAAGAACTGCTAAAAAACTGAGTTTAGACCAAGCAATTGAATATATTGGTGATGACGAATTAATTGAAGTTACTCCTAATTTCTTTAGGATACGAAAAAAAGAATTATCTCAAATCACAAGAAAGAAGCTAAATAGAGATAGCGAAAATGAATAAAATTATTATTTGGAAATAAAAAAAACGAGTAGTTGTAAAAACTACTCGTTTTTTTTATGAATTTAAGTTAAGTTAAGCAAAACTTTGATAAACCAAAGAATTAAGAATTTTATAATAATTTCATATTACTTAATATTTTAATAAATAAAATCAATAATTCTATGCAAAAAATATAGCATATTTAATTACACTTTTATAGCTCTTACTTCCATATTAAGATTAATATAACCTCTATCTTGTGGAATATCGAGTTCTTCGAAATGTGTGACGCTAAACCCAGCATTTTGCAGGTGCTTATAGATAGACTGTTTATCAAAGCCTATGCAATGATAATCTCCCGGATTAGTTTGACCTCCGAAAATCATATATGAAGCAATATCAGCATCCCACGCTCCGCTACTATACGCTTTTAATTGCAAAGATAATGATGGACATCGGATAATAATTTCACCATTCGGTTTGAGGACTCTCGCCCACTCTTTTAAAATAATATCTGTCTCTCTGTGCGAAAAATGCTCAAGAACATCACTGGCTAATATTAAATCTACAATATTGTCAGAAAATTCTAGTTTGCGAATATCCATTTTAATTACATTTGGATCATCACTAAATAAATCTAAATTCAAAAAGCCATCTCTTACATCTTTTCCGCATCCTAAATTTAAAAATAAAGGACTTGGCAAAGTGCTAGGTAAATTTCCTTTTGCATCATAATTTGAAAATCCATGATTTAAATTATTATCAAATTTCAATCTATTCATTGGTTCGTTTGAATTTTCAGAAGCAACACTTTGAATTTCCTTTGGTTTTGAAGATTGAGTTTGTTTTGATATTTGGTTAATAGTATTTCTCAATGATTTCATAGCATTCTTAGAATTATTATTTGATATAAATTTATTATCTTTCAAATAAAAAAGTTCAGTTTCATTTTTAGATAATTTTCTATTTTTAAATAGATTTTGATATATTTTAATAGTATGCTGGACAAAGCTCTCAAAAGTAATATTTAATTCAATATTATCGCGCCACTTCTTTATTAAAGAAGGATCATTAATTATATCAATTATAATATTAGCGAGATCTTTTGTAGAAGCGTAATCATATAACTTGCCATTGTAATCATCTTTTACAAAGTCACGTATTCCTCCAATATCAGCACCAATTACTGGCAATTTCATTGCTAAATTCTCAGCAATTACTAATGGAGCACAATCTTCCCAAATGCTTGGCACTATTGCTACATCGAGATTATGAGCGATTTCTGGCAATTCATCTAATTTATAGCTACCCATCCAATTAATATTTTGTACTTTATCGATTTCTCGCATTGAATTTATATAGTTTTCATTACCACCTCCATAGATAAAGAATGTAGCTTTATCTTTCGGTATTAATTGTGCTGCTAATACTATATTATGAATTCCTTTATGTGGAATAACTGAACCAATAAATCCAAATTTTATTGGTTTGTGTATTTGATTAGAATCTTTAGTAATTGTATTATATAACTTTTGTGTAATTGGATTTACTTGATTTACTACAAAAATATTATCATTTAAATTACCAGATAATTCAGATAATAGATCTTTCACTCTAGTGCTTACTGCTAAAGTATAATCTATATTATTATTTAGCAAGTTTTTCGCTGCTTCTTTTCGGCGTATATAATCGTTTCTTTTAGATAAATTGCTTTGAACATATTCGGAACATTCAATTAAATCTACATTATGCCACTTCTGCATATCAGAATTTATCATATAAAGAGCTGGGTCGATTAAATGATAATTATGAGGAGTATATAAGCTAGGTATACCACGTTTCTTTGTTTCTTCAGCCATTGCAAATGATAAACCTAAGAAATTTTGGAAATGAACTATATCAGGCTTATATTCATCAAGCACTTTATTGAATAACTTAAGAATGTTTTCATCTTTGATTTCTCTTGATGGCTCATTTACATCTAAAAATACTGTAGGTCTATTATAAACTCCGTATAGCAAAACTCCATCTTCTTCTTTCTTCTCTAAATAATAAGGTTCATTTATAATAGGATGCATTTCAGTTGCATAAAAAGAAGCTATTTCAATGCCGTTTTTAACTAATTCTTTGCAAACTGATTTTGGAAACATTGTACCACCTCCACTTTCATTCCAGCCATACATAGTGAAAAGAATGCGAGGTTTGTTTGTAGCTTCTTTATTTTGAATATTATAAAATTTATGCAATTTAGATTTATCCTTTACTTTATCTAATACTCCATCTTGAATATAATAATCATCAGCATCATTTTTTAGTACTTTGTCCCATTTTGAATGGAAATATCTATCATTTTTAGCGTCAAAACTATTTGGATTTGTTAAAAATCTCTCGAATTTTTCAATGCCTTGCAATTTTTTTGTTACAGACTCAAAATGATATGCAACTGCTGTAGGATTATACCAGACTTTATATCCGGATTCTCTTACTTTCATACATATATCTAAATCTTCATGACCGAAAATATAATTTTCGTCGAATCCTCCTATTTTTTTGAACAAATCTTTTCGGATTACGAGTAAAGCCCCTGTTACCATTTGGTATTCACGAGCAAAATTTACATTTGTTGCATCACTTGGATAACATAGATAAATATGATAATGCAAATTTATGTTAGGTGCAAGTTCACCAAAAACAATTCCGCAATGTTGGATAGTATTATTAGGATAGAGTAATTTTCCACCTTGAATACCAATTTTAGGTTCATTTTCAAAAGTATTTATAATTGACTTTAAAGTATTTTCAAATAATTGTGTGTCATTATTTAGAAATAACAAATATTTTCCTTCGGCTATTTGAGCTCCTTGGTTATTTGCTTTTGAATAGGTTTCATTAATTTCATTATAAATAACTTTTAAATTTTTCTTTTCTTTTTGAATATTAGCTAATTTTTCTTTGTTAATTTGCTCAGAATTATTATCAATAATTATTATTTCGAAAGGAATTTCTTCAGCTGTATCATAAATTGATTTGATACAATTTAATGTATAGTCAATATTATTTAGCACTGGTATAATAATTGAAATTAAAGGTTTAGTATTTGAGAGATTTGATTGTTTAAGTTGCTCGATTTCATATCTCCAATAATTCAAATTATTATTTCTTTTAGCTAGTATATTATGATTAGAATTAGCTTCTTTAGAATGCTTATTATAAACATACTTAAGAGTTTCAAACATAGCTTCTCTTTGGTGATATGATGTATTAGATTCACTTTCTCTATAAGTATATTCGCATGTGATTTGCTTTATATGCTTAAATTTATATTTTCTTGATAACCTGAGCCATAATTCATAATCTTCGTGCATATTAATGTTTTCATCAAAACCGCCGAGAGTATTCGTACATTCTTTTTCATGCATTACGCAATTAATAGGAATAAAATTCCCAATTAAAATTTCATCGTAATCAAAATCATTAGAATAAATTAGTTCTTTTTTTATTTCTTCGTATTTTCCATTAATATTTCTTTGAGTTACTTTAATTGAATCAGTGTATGCAATTTTATATTCTGAATTATTTAGATTATTATATAAAATTTCTAAATGGTTTTGATAAAATTTATCATCATCATCTAAATAACAGATATATTTTCCTTTAGCTATTTTTAATCCAGTATTCCTTGCTGTTGATCTTTCTTCATTTTTAGCTTTATGAATATAAATTAACCTATTATCATTAAATGAATTAATAAAATCAGAAATATTAGTTCCACCATCATTAATAATAATCATTTCCCAATTTGAATAAGTTTGTGAGAGTACACTTCTAATAGTAATTTCAAGTAATGGAAGATGATTAGCAATTGTAGGAGTGATAATAGAGATTAAATCTTTTTCTTTTTCATGTTTAATTTGAATATTGTTAATCTCTTTGTTAGGTAAACAATTATTCTTTCCATTTTTTTGGACTTTTTTCAAAAAATATTCAATTTCATCTTTCTTTTGCCATTCTCCTATATCTTGTTTAATAGACTGTAAGAATTTTAAGTTATTTTCAAATTCTTGATATGGTTCATATTTCGAATAAGTATATTTTACTTCCTTTATTTTGAGTAATTTATTGAAACTTTGTTTAATCCTTTCAGGTAAAGGAAATTTTTGAATTTCAGGAATTATTTTTATAATCAAATTAAAATAAATCCAGTCTAATATATTATTTGGAATATTATTAGACATCCATTCATTTAATCTATCAATTAAAGCAGGAACATATCCAATACCTCTATACATAAAAGCATCGACATTAATAGCAACATTTATAGCCATTTGTGTAGCTTGTACTACTCCGTTTAATTGTGATAAATCTATGTTTGGTACAAGGTTTTCAAATTTATTATTATTTAAGAAATTTAATATAGATACTGCTGAATCATAAAATCCACCATTTTGAAAAATACTTGTATCAGCTCCAGAATGCTCTCGTGTAATAGCTACAATTTCATCTATGTATTTTAGCTTATATTTAGAACTTATCCTAAGCCACATATCAAAATCTGAAGCAAATCTTATATTTTCATCAAAATTACCTATAGCATTAAATACTTCTTTATTTGCAGTCCATGCAATTCCATGCACATAATTATTCTGCAAAAAATTTAAAGTTTGAAATTCTTCAGTTGGATCATATTGTATTCTATTTCTATTATGATGTGTTTTTTGTTCAATCGTTTGATTGTCTTGAATAGTAGCATAATCAAAATGGAAAAATTGAAAATTAGGATTATTTTTAATTGCATTATTCATTATTTCTAAAGCATTTGGTTCAAATAAATCGTCACTTGAGAGCCAACAAATCCAATCGCCTGTAGAATTTTGCAGAGCTACATTTAATGCCGAAGAAGGACCACCATTTTCTTTTTTGAAAATTTTAATTCTGCTATCGGTACGAGCATATTTTTCTATAATTTCTTGTGTATTGTCAGTAGACCCGTCGTTTGCAATTATTAGTTCCCAATTATCATAAGTTTGATTAACCACGCTATCAATAGACATTCCAATTAAATTAGCTTGATTATATGCAGGCATAAGTATTGAAATAAGAGGTTGAGAAAATGAATGATATTGCAATTCAAAATGCTCGCTTCCCTTTTTTTCTAACAAATAAATACAAGAGCGTCCATCATGTATTTCAATTTTTTCAATAATATTAAAGTAATTTCTGAAGATATCATCCCATTCGCTATATTGTCTTAAGTTGATATGAACATTTCTTCCGTCAATTATATCTTCGTGATTTGCAACTGAGGTGATAACATATTTCTTTGTCGCATAATGAAGTGCTTCAATATTTTTAATTGTTTCTGAAGGTGGAATATGCTCTATTACCTCGAGACAATTCACAACATCAAATTCTTCTTTTGAATAATTTTCTGGTATGTCAGAAATTATAATATTTTTTACTTTATTATCAAATGAATGATATTTATCAATTGCAGATTTACTTGCTTCTAATCCAAAAGTATTATATTGCTTTTTTAATAAATTATAATAAGTACCACGTCCGATACCAGCATCTAATACTTTTTTTACATTTGATATAGATTTAATTAATTTTTGAGCTAAAATAAATCGAGGATCATTTAAATTTTCAATATTGTATTCTGTTTTGTCGTATAAATAATCATACTTCTCTATTTCATCTTGATATATTTTTTTCATTTTTATATATTTATTTAATTATTAATATTCTATTTCAATAACTTTTTATTTTCGGTATCTTCTATAATACTTATAGGTTTATCCACATCGCAATTTCAAGAGCTAATTCTTTATGAAAATATCTGCCATATTGATTAAAATACCAATTGCATTTGTTTTTTCTTTAAATTTTATTCACACATATATTAAAGTTATTTAGACCTGATTTGCTAATACAAGTGTCTCAATATATTATCATTATTATTGTTTTTTATGATAATAACCTAAAACCACTTTTAAAACAGTATCGCTTACATTATCGACAAGATATTCCTCAGGTGCAGTCCAAGTATTTGCTGAGTTTACAACTATTTTGGTGCAAAGTAAAATTTGCTCAGAATTAGCTCCGCTTAGAATATTTGAGCCACACTCAATTGTTTCGGGTCTTTCAGTAGTATCACGCAATGTTACATTTGGTACTCCAAAAATTGCGCATTCTTCTTGAACAGTACCACTATCACTTAAGACACAAAAGGCATTTTTTTCTAATTTAATAAACTCAAAAAATCCAAATGGATCAGTGAATTTTATTTTATTATTATCGTATTTTAGATTGAATTCTTTTATTCTATTGCGAGTACGTGGGTGAGTGCTTACTATTACTGGCTTTTCAAATTCATTACTAACTAACTCAAGTCCTTTAGTAATTGATTTTAATCTTTCAGGGTTGTCTACATTTTCTTCTCGGTGCATTGTAACTAAGAAATATTTCGATTTTTCAATTTCCAATTGCTCTAAAATATTGCTTTTTTCAACATCTTTTTCATAATAATTAATAACTTCAAAAATAGGATTACCAGTTACGAATATTCTATTTCCTGGGATTCCTTCAGAAATTAGATTTTTTCTGCTTCTTTCTGTATATGGCATTAAAATATCGCTTGAGACATCAATTATTCGTCTATTTACTTCCTCTGGAACTCTATCATCATAACATCTATTTCCAGCTTCCATATGATATACAGGGATTCCGAGACGTTTTGCGACAATTGCTCCCATACTGCTATTAGTATCGCCTAAAACTAGAAATTTATCAGGCTTTTCTTCTTTAATTATTTTTTCTAATTTTGATAAAATAATTCCAATTTGAGCTGTAAATGTCCCCGTAGCTTCAAGGAAATAATTTGGTTTTCGCACACCCAATTGATTAAAAAATAGTTCATTTAAGTTATAATCATAATTTTGCCCAGTATGAACTATTATTTGTTCGCACATATTATCTAATTTTGCAATAACTCTGCAAAGTCTGATGATTTCTGGTCTTGTACCAAGAATAGTTAAAATTTTCATTGTTTAAACCTATAATTATATTCACTTAATTCTATTGTCATATCTTCTAAGGTTGGAATAGTGCTATAACCAGCTGCTTTCCAAATTTTTGAATTTTGATTTTGATTAATTGTAGATAAAGTACGGTCAATAGCAAGTGCAGCTGTAGTTTTATTTATTATTATCTTTTTATTAAAATATTTTGCAAAAATAGAAACAAGTTGATATTTATTTAAAATATCTAATGGAATGATATGCTGAATATGAGTTAATTCGATATTATTTTTCATTATTCCGTCGCAAATTTTAGCAAATTGTAAAGTTGATACTCCATTCCAATTGTGGTTTGTAAAACCATTTATCTCAACACCATCGCTTTGCTTTAGTACCCATTCTAAGAGGAATGCTTGTGTTTTAAATTCAGGACCAATAATTGAGCATCTTAAATTTTTTACAGAATTATAATATGCTTCGCCTAAACTTTTAGTTTTACCATATACATCAATTGGATCAAATTCGCTTTTTTCGTCGTATAAACTACTTTTCCCAGAATAAACGCAATCAGTAGCTATTTGCAAAACCGTAATGTTATATTTATCGGCATATTTACCTAAAATATGTGGAAATAAAGAATTTACTCGAATTGCTACCTCTACTTGCTCAGGATTATCATCTTTACAATATGGTTTAGTTATTCCAATGCAATTAATTATATAATCAAATCTTCCTAATTTCTCCAAATCAGAGTAAATTTGAATTTCATTTTCAATATTAAATAGTTCCCATTTGATTTTTGGTAGGATTGCTTTGCATTTTAATAGCAATTCATTATTTCGTACCGTTGCAGTAATATCGTATTCTTGAGTACTTTCTAAGTAATCACATACCATTGAACCGAGCATCCCGCTTCCGCCTAAAATTAGTATTTTTTTCATTTTAAATTAAATATTGTTAATAGAATTAAGTGCAAATTTACTAATAAACATCAACTTTTTTACTATATAAAATACTAATTTGACTATTTATTAAAATAGAATGATTTAAATAAAAAAATATTAATTATTGAACATAGTTCAATATTTAAGAGAAATCTATTACAATATGCACTGTTTTTGATGCAAATATTTTATTTAAAAAATAAAATATTGTAACTTTTTTATATTATATATAATATTTTATTAAAAATAAATAAATTTATTGCA
>CALLXS010000026.1 GCA_937875295.1 uncultured bacterium
AGTACGTCCAGCCCATTTTTCCCGGGAAGCATCCTGTCAAGTATTATTACGTCGTATATTTGTGTCTCGGCCATTTCCTCCCCTTCAATTCCGTCATAGACTGCATCCACACTGTAATTGTTTTTCCTGAGAATATATACCAGGGCATCTGAAAGCATTACCTCATCTTCAATTAAAAGCAATCTCATAATAAATATTTCCCTCCTTTATTTAAATATTATACTATAAAGTTGTGTGATTTTAAGTAGTATAATAAATTATATTTATTATTTAAAATTAAAATAACTATCTTATTATTTTAATAATGATTTATAATAATATGGTAAAGTAGAACGATTAAAAATAATTGATGAAAGCAATACAATTATTGCCGAAACGTAAAATGCACCAGAGAAATCAACTAATTTAATCAAAAATCCAAAAATAAGCATACCAAGTGCTATGCCTGAGTCAAAAAACATTAAGTAAGTAGAATTTGCTGCACCTCGTTTCTCTGGAATAATTATATTATTAACCATTGCCTGAATTGTAGGTGCAATTACACCAAAGCCGAATCCAAGTACAAATCCAGCTGAATGATATCCAAGTGAATTCGAAAAATATGCGATCATTAAAAGCCCAAGAATTAATAATATATAGCCGAAGTATAATATTTTATTAGGACCAATTTTATCAAATAATTTACCAGCTAATACTTTAGAAATTGCTAATCCTACAGCAAAAACCAAGAAAAATGTCCCACTATTTACTATTCCAATTGATCTACCATATAAAGCAACAAAGGACATTATACCACCATAAGGAATTTGTGTAAGTAATGGTATTAGCGATAATGGAATAGATTTTTTATCTATTAATAAAGATAATGAGAGCTTTGATTTATCTTTTTTTGTTTTTTGTACTTTGATTAATAAAGCTAATAATAGCCCTATAAAGCTAATTGCAGCTCCGGAAAGGAACAGAACGTCATAATCAAATGATTTAGATATTGAAACGGCTAACATTGGTGCTACTGCCATT
The DNA here is from genome assembly GCA_937875295.1 of uncultured bacterium. Taxonomy (GTDB): domain Bacteria; phylum Bacteroidota; class Ignavibacteria; order Kapaibacteriales; family UBA2268; genus CALLXS01. The sequence goes on from CALLXS010000026.1 coordinate 1,021, forward strand.
GCGAGTGTCATTGACAAGCCAAAAAAGCCTAATCCTTCGCCACGTCTATTCTGTGGAATAATATCAACTGCAATAGTGGTAGCAGCTGTATTTATACTTCCCCATGTAAATCCATGCAAAAACCTAAATATTAATAATATAGCAAGAGAAGAAATCACTGGATATGATACAAATAAAAGTATAAAAAAAACAAATGATATTATATAAATCAAGTGTCTATTATAGGCATCTAATAAATACCCAGCAAAAGGACGCATTATTATAGCTGAAATAGTAAAACTAAACATAAATATCCCAGTTTTATCAGCTTCTAAACCAAATTTATCAGTTAGAAATAATGGCATCATTGGAGTCATAAAGTAGAATGCAATTGCCATTAAGAGATTTGCATTTAATAATAATATAAAGTTTTTATTCCAGAGTTTATTTAATGATTTTTGGATTTGATTCATAATTCATCAATGAATTAAATAGTATAAATTATTCATTTGTATGTAAAATTAATAATGTGCATAAACGAAAATTTATGCACATTATTATTAATCAAAAGGCTTTACTAAACAATTAAATGTTTAATTTTCTATTACCTCTTTTGTATTGCAATATTTATTGCATATAATGTTATCTAATGAGAATTTACCTGGTCCTACCAATGCAATTACTGTAAACATAGCTGCATAAAGTAGAGATAATTCCATTGCTTTGAATGGGTCATTAATATGCACAGCAATTGTCGCTACTAACATACCAATTATCGGTGGAATAGAAGCAAGACGAGTGAAAAGACCTAAGATAATAGCAATAGCACAAAATACTTCTGCACCTATTATTAATATTAGTCCTAAAGTCGGACTCCCTAATACAGGCACAAAATTTTGACTTAATTGGCTAAAATTCATTAATTTAGGGATTCCATGAGTAAGAATGAATCCACCTAATACTAATCTTAGAAGCAAAAGTCCCCAATTGCTTGCACAAATTTTACATTTACTGTCTATTTTACAAAATTTATTTTTCATATTCTTTGAATTAATTTAACAAAATGTGATTCAAAAAGTAAACGCTTTTTTAAATAAATTATTTTTTATTTAAGACCTTTGTTTTCTTTATTTTAGGTTTAGGTTCGGGTAAATCTGATGCGGTTACTCTGACTAATTCGCTTAACCAATTTGTATCATCTATTTTGTCATTTACTAAAAAATACATTTTAGATCCGGGATAAGCATGTGCTTCTTTCACATCACCTATGTATTTTCGTCCTTTTTCAGTTGGTTTAATTAATAATTGATCATCACAAATAAATGCAATCACCTTCTTATCTGAATATAGTGCATATTCACCAAACATTTTCTTTGCAGTAATAATTCCTGCATTATGAATTTGATCTATGATATAATCTACAAAACTTTGGTTTGTTGGCATTTTAGCTTTAAATTTAACTAATGTATTATAAAATATTATATTAACTTTTGTTGAATATTGAACCGATTATTATTCTATTTCAGCGTCTTTATATGAAATACCCAAAGCATCAGCAACTCCTTTTCCGTATAAAGGGTCGGCTTTATAGCAATTTTGAATATGACGTATTTTTATAATATTATCAGAACACCCCATATTTCTTGCAGTATTTTCAAATAATCGTTTTTGCTCATCAGGTTTCATTAATCTAAACAATTTACCGGGTTGAGTATAATAATCGTCATCATCGGCTCTGAAATCCCATCTTTTAATATCACCATTGACTTTTTGAGGAATTTCATTGTGTTCAGGTTGCTCTTTCCATACTCCATAGCTATTTGGCTCATAATGCAAAGTAGCACCTTGATTTCCATCGACTCTCATTTGACCATCGCGGTGGAAATTATTATAAACTGTATCTTTTACACCTTTTGGATGATTTACAGGAATTTGGTGATGATTTACGCCTAATCTGTATCTTTGAGCATCACCATAGGAGAATAATCTACCTTGAAGCATTTTATCAGGAGAAAAACCAATTCCAGGAACTATATTTGCAGGATTAAATGCAGCTTGTTCTACATCTTGGAAATAATTATCCGGATTACGATTTAATTCAAATTCGCCTACAGGGATTAATGGATATTCACCTTTATACCATACTTTAGTTAAGTCGAAAGGATTATATGGCATTTTTTCAGCTTGCTCTTCAGTCATTATTTGTACAAACATTTTCCATTTTGGGAAATCTCCCTTTTCAATCGCTTCGAATAAATCTCTTTGATGACTTTCACGATCTTTGCCTACAATTGCTTCAGCTTCACTATCAGTAAGATTTTCTATACCTTGCTGACACACTAAATGAAATTTTACCCATGTCCTAATATTTTCTGAATTAATAAAGCTATAAGCGTGACTGCTAAAACCATGCATTTTTCTATAACTACTTGGTATTCCGCGATCACCCATTGTAATAGTAACTTGGTGTAATGCTTCGGGCAAACTACTCCAAAAATCCCAATTATTATTAGG
>CALLXS010000027.1 GCA_937875295.1 uncultured bacterium
TTGGAATAGGTTTTTTTATCTTAAACATATAAATATGAATCAATTATTCGAAGTAGAATTAGAGAAAGAATGTCCCTATGGCATCGACGAAAAAGCTGACAAACAGGTATTATTAGACTTATGCAAAGAAAATATTGAGATTTATGATGAAAAAATAATTTCTCGTTCATTTGATCTTTGCCTAATGGCTCATAGAAATGTTTTTCGTTCATCTGGAGTACCATATTATACTCATCCACTTAAAGTAGCAATTATTTTAATAAAGGAAATGGGTTATGGAGATAATGCTTTAATTGCTGCTGCAATGTTGCACGATGTAGTAGAAGATAATAAAGATTATCCTTTAGAATATGTAGAAGATCAATTTGGAAGTGAAATCGCACAAATAGTCAATGGAGTTACAAAAATTAAAGGTATTAATACAAGGCAACTCGACAAAGTAAATACTTATGTAAAACTATTCGAAGCTCTAATTAACGATGTAAGAGTTGTATTTATTAAACTTGCTGATAGATTAGATAATCTACGCACATTAGAATTTTTACCAAAATATAAGCAACAATATATTGCTGATGAAACTCTTAATTTCTATGTCCCATTTGCTCAAAGGTTAGGATTAATTAAAATAAAAAGAATTCTTGAAATTTTAGCTTTTTATTTCAAAGATCCAGAAGCATATGAAAATATTAGACAAGAACTTGATAAAAAGAGGATGGAACTATTAAATTATATAAAAAAATTCCACGATGCAATATCTGAAAATTTAGAAAAAAAGGCTATCCCTCATATTATTACAATCGAACATAAACACCCTTACGAGATTTATAAAATTTCTAAGGAAAAAAATATCCCTGTAAGTGATATTCAAGATTTCTATTCAATGGTAGTTATTTTACGCACTGATGATATTACCGAATGCTATAAAGCATACGGAGTCATTGCTAATATCTTTGGTCCAGTAAGTTCATTAGTAGATTATATTGCACGCCCTAAAATAAATTTCTATAGAGCTTTGCATTCCACTCACTTTGGTCCTGATAGAAGATTAGTCGATGTAATAATTCGAACGGAAGAAATGGACAATATTGCTGAAAAAGGTATAGCTCTTAAATTTAAATCAGGTAAAAAAGATAATCCAGCTAATGCTACTCAATCACATAAATTGGAAGAAGATGATGCAAATGAATGGCTTAAATGGATGAAAGATATAATAGAAGATAACGAAGATGACGCAATATTGCAAATCTGGGGTTCTATTAGAATGAATCAATATGAAGAAGAAATTAACGTAACATGCAAAAATATTTCATATAGACTCCCCAAAGGTGCCTGTGCTATCGATTTAGCTTTTAAACTAGGAAAAGAAATAGGTTATCACTGTATCTCTGCAAAAATTAATGGCGAAATTAAACCACTAAATTTAGAATTAAAAGATAATGACAATATTGAAATAATAACATCACCTAATAGCCTCCCATTAGAAGATTGGGAAAATCATGTAGTTACCCACAATGCTATTGTGCAATTATATTATTATTTTAAATCAAGAAAAAATATTACTAAAAAAATTGAACCTGAACCAAAACCTGCAGAACCTAAGTTGTTTAAATTTAGAATTATCGGAAATGATAGACAAGGAATTGTAAAAGATATCACAGAAGCTGTAGGGCAAATCAATATTATGCGAATTAATCTATCTCTTAATAATAATGCAGATTTTGAGGGTGCCTTCACGCTTAGTATACCTGAAGATTTTAATCCAAATATTATTTATGCTAAATTAATTGGAATAAAAGATATTAAAATGGTAGAGCAGCTTCCAGAAGATGAAATTATGATATAATTTGATATTAATATTATTAATAAATAAATGTGTATAAATATTTGAATTTAATATTTGTTAATTTCAAATAAAATTCTTAATTTTGTAATCCTATTATTCACAATAATAATATTAGAGAAGAATTATGGCTAAAACCCAAACCTTCGGCGACAAAACTAAAAAGAAAAAAGCTGTAGAAATGATTAATGTCAAAGTAATCAAAGGCGTTCCTTCAACTAAAACTAACGCTCTAAGATTCTTAGAATCATTCATTCAAGTAGCTGATGTCGCAGAAATAGAAAAAATGGATCTCACAAAATAAGGAAAGATATGAAAAAAGGTATTCATCCATACTATCATGTAGTAGATATCGTTATGACTGACGGCTCTACTTACAAAACTCGTTCTTGCTATAAGAGCGATAGAATGGTACTTGATATCGACTCTAAATCTCACCCATTCTTCACAGGTAAACAAATGCTTGTTGATACTGCAGGACGTGTGGAGCGTTTTAATAAACGATTTGAAAAATCAAAAACAATTAGAGATAACAGGAGTAAATAATAATGAGTACTATTCATCCAATGCAAAGTAATAATAATTTCCGACAAAACAATAACACTAAAAAACCAGTTCGGAAAAAACACAATCCACTTAAGGACTCTAAAGTAGTAGATTACTTAAATCCTAAATTCTTAAGTAGATTCACTAACGACCAAGGTAAAATTCTACCAAGAAGAATTACCGGAGTAACTGCTTATCAGCAAAGACAAATTGCAAAAGCAATCAAATACTCCCGCCATTTAGCATTGATGTCATTCGTTGCTCAAGATATCAATTAAGAAGCATACCGATTACATAAATAGATTGGCAATAATTTAAAGAGATGGACTTAAAGAGCTTCCATCTCTTTATTTTAGTAATGTAAAAAGTAAGGCTTAGAACTTTCAAAAGTATTCTAAGCCTTATTATTTATTATATTTCTAAATTAATTAGAAACTACATTAAATTTTAGAGATGTGTTATTATTATATTTATCAGAAATTACCAAGAAATAAGCCCCAGAATTTAAATTTATATTTAATGGTATAGTATTTATTCCTTGATTTGAAATTATTCTAAAATCGTCAAGTACAGTCTTACCCAATATAGTATGAATCGCAATTTTGTATTCAGATACTTCATTGGAATTAAAGCTAAAATTGAATTGGTTAGAACTAACAGGATTAGGTATAATACTAAATTGAGATAATTTGCTTTGGCTTACATCTATGATTTCAATTGAAGTAATATTTCCAGTTGTAAACTTAGCTGCTGGAGTCCATTCGCCACTTAAAGTAGGTAATTTATATCTTACTCTCCAATAATAAATGCCTTTTTTATAAAGTTCTTTTGTAAATTGATAGGTTGTATCTTTATAATTTTTTTCGTTTACAGTCAGGAAGTTTTCATTTGAAAAATCTATTGAATTATTTACTTGTAAATCATAATAAGCACCTTCTTTCTTAGTCCATATTAATTTAGGAAATAAATCAACGTCTGTTTCATTATTTGCAGGAGAAATTATACTAAATTGAGCTGGAGGCGGTGTAGTAGATTTTATAGTTGTAAAAGAATAAATTGCTGAATAATCGGAATAATTTTCACCCTTTTTTGCTCTAACTTTCCAATAATATTTTTTCCCTTTTATTAGTTGATTTACATTAGTAACATTAGTGGTAACTTTTATCGGTTGTACATTTGATAAATTATCGGCTACATCAGAAAAATACACTTCATAACTTTCAGCATCTTGTACTGTTTTCCATTTTAAATTAACATCTATTGGAATATCTACTGATAAATTTGTAGGATATTCAAGTATAGGAGTAGCTAAAATATCTGGATCAGGAAGAGGATCATTTGTCAATTTAAACCAATATGAATAATCTTTGGCAACATTATTAAATTTTACATTTTTAATTTCAACGAAATATTTTACATTATCAGCTAAATTGGCACCCTTCCAATGTATTGCATTTGGATATGAACCCCAAGCAACATTATCAAAATGTATTTCGGATACGCCAACTGCCGTCCCAGATTCTGTAGTCATTGTAATAGTAGTACCAGAGAAATCTACTTTTTGATTATTCCATAAACTATTTTTATCTGCTACTGCCATAAAAGATAAAAAGAATTTCTTATCAACTAATTTAATAGGATAATTTTGATATGGATATGCTACATAATCATTCACTAATCCTGTAGCTTTAGAACTATAATAATCATATTTCATTGCCATTCCAATGTAAAAAATATTTTCTTTCCCTGATACTTTAGAGTTTCCATCTACTCTTCCAAAAGCTACACCGTTCACAAAAGGATTTAATACTGCTCTTCTATGACCGGCTGAAGTTTTAGCATTGAGACTATAATTATCAATTAACCATCCATCTACTGCATTAATAGAAGGATAAATATATTCATTTAGATTTGAAGATAAATGTAAATTTGATGTTGCACTTCCATCATAACCTGATTTTGAATAACAAAATGCAGTTGTAGGAGGATAGTGATTTAAACTTCCATTTGCTACGCTTATCAAAGCTGCGTCCATTGCCTGCTGAAAACCATCAGCTTTATAAACTAGGGGTTGTAAACCGTGCAATGCACGAATCGCATTTATCTCAGTTAATAGTTTTTGCTGTTCAGAATCTTTTATTTTTCCAGAATTACAATTTTCTATATTTGGAAGAATATCATAAAAATCCCTCCAACTTGTTTGAGCAAAAGTAGCATTGCTCATTATTAGAAATAAGATTAAGTAAAAATAATTTTTCATTTATATTTCCTTTATTAGTAATAAAATTTATTATATTCTATATTAATCGACCAAAATCTTTTATTTTTTATACAAAATTAAAAAAATTTTCTTATATATTGACATTTTTTAAAAATTATAAAAAAGATAGCCGAATTGTTTTTTAAATTTTACAATTCGGCTAGGATATTTATGAGTATATTATGAAATTATTATTTTATAGACGTTTCTTCAAAATTGAATAATTGTTTTTTATTCAATGTTAATATAAGTTTCTTTTGGAGCTTCTGGAGCAGATTTTTCGAATGATACATCCAACACTCCATTTTCAAATTTTGCTTTTATGCTTTCTTTGTTAATATTATCTGGTAAAATAAATGAACGAGAAAATGTTCCATAATTTCTTTCTGTACGAATTTGCTTAAAGTTATCTTGATTTACTTCCTCATTCTGAGTTCTCTTCTTTTCACCAGAAATGCAAAGCATACCTTCTTCATTTATTTTTACTTTAATATCCTCTTTTTTAATTCCAGGTATTTCAGCTTGGACAAAAAGGGTCTTTTCATCTTCTAAAATATCTATTCTAGGAGCGAAACCTCCAAATTCAACTGATAAACCTTTATCAAAATCACTAATGAAATCATTCATTTTTCTTGTGATACTATTAAACCCATTCATTGGGTCAAATCTTACTAATGCCATATTTTTTTCCTTTTGATATATTATTTTAAAATTTATTTTTTTGTTTTTTTGATTAATAATTAGTCAATATTAATTTCGTATTCTTTTGGTTGAGGGGGCTCTATCTTCGGCATCGATAATTCTAAGATACCATTTTCAAATTTAGCTGAAATTTTTTGTAAATCTAAATTTTCTGGCAATAAAAATGTTCTGCTAAATGTACCATAAGCTCTTTCGCTCTTTAGTAAAGACTTTGCTTCGTTTCCAATTGCATTCTTTGTGCCTTGAATAGTTAGTTCTCTTTCTTCATTTACGGAGATTTTTACATCTTCTTTTTGAATACCTGGTAATTCAATGCACATATAATATTTTTCTGCATCTTCAGCTATATCTGTTCTGGGGCTGAAACTTCCAGATTCGATTGTTAATCCTCGTTCTAATTCACCTGCAAATTGACTCATGCGTTTTGCAGCGTTTTCAAAATTTTTCCATGGGCTCATTTTAATGTAAGTCATTTTTTTTTCCTTTTTAAGATTGTTAATAAAATATAATTTTTAGTTCACGAAATTCGTGCCAAATCAATTTTTGATACATTATGTCATCTTTTAAGTAATTTTTTTCAAATAAATGTGACATAATTTTTAATATTTTTGATAAATTTATCAAAAAAAAAGAAATTTTGTCTTTTTTTTGACAAAATTTCATTTTTTAGAAAATTTTTAATTTAAATAATGATTTATTTTATTTGTTGATGAATAGGTTCTCTACGTTTTACATCTTGATTCGGTTGAGGTTTAGGTGCATTAGCGTCGTTAGATGGTTTTTTCTCGGGCAATTGAGGTTTAGGGGCATCAATTGGTTGATCATTATTTTCTAATTGATTAGAATTATTAATTAAATCTTCATTCGACATTACATCTAAAGTATCATTTATTAATTGTATGGTATCTTGATTAGTCGTAAAACTAAATTTCCTCTGTTTATATGGTAATGCTTCATTTGCATAAATTTTTGCCATAGTCTTTCCCCAAAGTGGAGCTGCTGCTTCTCCTGCATATCCATATCCACTTGTAAATTTGACTCTCTTATCATCAAAACCCATCCATATTCCAGCTGTTAATTGAGGAGTAAATCCAACGAACCATGCATCAGCAAAGTCATTTGTAGTACCAGTTTTCCCTGCTGCTTCGCAATTAGTGAAGTAGTTTCTGACTCTATGCCCAGTACCCCCGTCAATAGTCCCTCTCATAAATTTAGTAAGATAAATTGCAATTTTTGCTGAAATAGCATCTATTCCTACATTTGTTTTCTTTCTTTGATATAAAATATTACCGTATTGATCTTCAATTCTATCAATATAAAATGGCTCTTGGTAGACTCCTTCATTTGCAAAAGTAGAAAATCCTGAAATCATTTCAAGTGGAACTACATCTCCACCAGCTCCTAACGATAAAGCAGGAACTGCTTGTAAATTTGATTTTACACCCATTCTGCGTGCTAAATCTATTACTTTAGTTGGTGTAGTATATTCAGTAATTAATCTTGCCGATACAGTATTTACAGATAATTGCAATGCTGATCTTAAAGTCATTGGACCACCTCTACTTCCACTTGGAGACCACACTTCTCCAGATGGCAAAGTATAGCTGAACGGACCTGACTCAACGGAAGCATTTGGAGATAAGCCTTGTTCGATAGCGGAAGCATATACAAAAGGTTTAAAAGTTGAACCTGGTTGACGTTTTATTTGTGTAACGTGATTTAGTGAATATTTAGCTTCGCTATGCTCACGCATAAATTTTGGTGATGCACCTACCATTGCTAAAATTGCACCAGATCTTGAATCAATTACAGATAATCCGACTTGTAAGGTAGTAGCTGCATTCTTAACAGAATCTACAAATGCTACATTATTAAATAAATTCCTCTCAATTGTCGGCTTCATCGAAGGTTCAGCTTGAATATACTGTTTTGTGTTTCTTGCAGCTTTAGAGATTAATTCATTCAGTAATTTTTGTCTTCTGCCCCAACTCCATGATGAATTAAATACCTTTTGATATTCATTTAAATGTTCTTCTACAGCTTGTAAACAAGATTGTTGAATTCTCGAATCTAAAGTAGTATAGATAATTAATCCATCTCTATATAAATCTCTATTATTTAATTTTGTGTCTTCTATTAAATTTTGCCTAATCATTTCTACAAAATGAGGAGCAAATAAATTCCTATTTGTTCTATCTTTTGCACTTACAAATTCTATAGGTTCGCTTCGTGCCATAAGTCTTAAATTATTAGTAATCTTACCATTATCTTCCATTAAATAAAGTACATAATTCCTGCGATTTACTGCTAAATCCATACCTCTCGAACCATTATATTTTTCTGGTCTTTGCAATAATCCAACTAAAAAGGCACATTCAGATAATGTCAGATCTTGTGGTGTCTTATTAAAATACACCTGAGCTGCGACTTTTATTCCATAAGCACCTTTTCCAAAAGACACAGTATTAGCATATAATTCAAGAATTTCTTGTTTTGTGTAATGTCTCTCAATTTGAACTGCAGTAAATGCTTCTTTAACCTTCCTTGAAAGAGTTTGTTCCATATTAAAATATAATCCACGCGACAATTGTTGTGTGATTGTAGATGCTCCACCGCTAATATTGAATGAGAGAACATTTTTTAAAGCTGCTTGTACTATTCTTCTTACATTTATTCCCCAATGATTATAAAAGTTCCTATCTTCTACTGAAATTAAAGCATCAATAAAATAATTAGGAATACTATCAAATGGAAGCCATACTCGTCTCTCAATAAAGTAGTTATCAAGTAATTTCCCATCTGCACTGTAAACTCTTGTAGCAAAATTTTGTTTAGGATTTTCTAATTGCTCAAGTGACGGCATACCGTCAGAGATTACAACGCTGACATAAATCATTACTAATAAAAATATTAAAAATATTCCGCCTAGTAAATATATTAAAAACTTTTGTGGAGTCATTTTATAAACTAATTTTCGATTTTAATATGTTAATTTGTCAATACTATAGAGTAAATAAAAAATGATTTCTTAAAATATTTAATACTCTAATATTTGATTTTAATAAAGTTTATTGTAACTATATTAACCTTTATTCGTCTTTATTTTAAATATTAATTATATTTCTACCTAACAAATGAATTCTAAAAAAGCAATATTAAAGACATCATTATTTCTATTACTAGTAGATTCAATAGCTTATGCTTTAATTACTAGCATAAAAAATTATATAAAAATATAGAAATATTTTTGATACATTACCCTATGTTACCATAGAGTAATATATCAAACACATAATTTTATTTACATTTAGATAAAGCTTCGTCTAGTGCTTTTATTAATTCATCGCAATTTTCAATTCCAATAGAAATTCTCACTAAGCCATCAGTAATTTGAGCTTGCTTTCTTAATTCAGGTGACATTGATGAGTGTGTCATCGATGCAGGATGCTGAATAAGAGATTCCACACCTCCTAAGCTCACGGCTAATTGAAAAATTTGAATATTATCCATTAATTTTTTACCAGCTTCTATTCCACCTTTCACTTCCATTGCGATCATATGTCCAAAGCCATTCGATTGCTTCTTAGATAATTCATGTTGTGGATGACTTGCTAATCCTGGATAAGCAACCCATTCCACTTGTGGATGATTTTCTAAAAATGTTGCTATTTTGAGTGCATTTGCATTTTGAGCTTCGATTCTTAGTTTCAAAGTTTTTAAGCCTCTATGCACTAAAAATGAATTAAATGGATCAATCACTCCACCTAAATGATTTAATGTCTTTCGGAATTGTGGATAATCTTCTTTATTTTTTACAACTATAATACCTGCGACAACATCAGCATGTCCATTTAAAGATTTTGTCATTGAGTGGATAATTATATCAGCTCCAAGTTCAAAAGGTTTTTGGCAAACTGGTCCCATAAATGTATTATCTACTACAAGTTTTGCACCAGCCGAATGGGCTAAATTTGCTAATTCCTGTATATCTGAAATTGCCAAAGTAGGATTACCAGGTGATTCAGTGTAAATTACTTTTGTATTTGCTTTTATTAATGGTTTTACTTTATTAATATCAGAAGTATCTACCAAATCATATTCTACACCTAATTTTGACAAGAAATTAATTAAATAAGAAGCTGTCGGACCATACACAGAATCTGCACAAATAATGTGGTCTCCGCTTACTAGCATTGAATGTAATGCAGTAGTAACAGCAGCCATTCCGCTACCGCAACCTAAAGCTTTATATCCACCTTCTAAAATAGCAACGGCATCTTCCATTGCTTCAACAGTTGGATTACGCATTCTAGTGTAAATATATCCGTCATCTTTTCCAAGAAATAGATTTGCACCGTGTTCTGCATTTTTAAATCTAAATGTAGAAGTTTGGTAAATTGGAGTAACTACAGCTCCATACTGGTCTTCTTTAGTACCAGAGTGGACACATTGTGTTTCAATAGAATAATTTCTAATATCTTTCATTTAATTTCAACTTTGTTTATTTTAAAATATAAATTTACATAATAATAATTAATAGAAAATTTAATTACCATTTCTATCAATTGGCGTCTCAATATTAATTTTTACAGTACGACAATAGAATCTGCCTTCTGGAAGTGAATTATCATAGAGCAATTCTGCCTCACCAATCCCATAAATATCAGCATTTTTGATTTTTATTCTTTTAGCAAATTCATTCGCTCTTGCGGTAGAAATTCTTTTATTAATTTCTTCTTTACCCATACTATCGGTATAACCAATTATAGTAACTTTTGATTTATCTGTAATTCTATTTTTTACAAAATCAGCAGTATTTTTATGTTCAGTTCCTAATTTTGACTTTCCATAGTCAAATAATATCAAACTATAATATTCAAATTCTTTATCTGATATTCCTTCCACTCTTTTTTTGTCAATAGTGAGTTGATCCACTTGGATATCTTTGGTTGAAGTAGAAACTTCATTTCCTAATTTATCCATCACTACTAAATTGTATGTTAATTTTCCTCTTTTCGTTGGGTTTGTTTTTGATTTATCATCAATAAGCCATTCTAAACTCTCCGGAATAACATCACTACCTTCAAATGACTTAATAATACTACCATTTTGTAAAATATTTAAATGCCATTTATTTATGCCAACATCTGTGTTAGCTTTAGGATGAAAAACAATTGTAGTTTTTGGAATTTTTCTCAAAGTATCAATTGTCAATACTGGTTCGGTTAATCTATTATCATCTGATGTAATTTCTACTCTTCTATTTTCTTCGTTTCCACCGATTTCATCTTTATTCGAAGGTTGGTTAGGCAAATTTAATGCTTTTAACTTTATTCTACTTTCATCAACACCCCAAATATTTACAAAGTAATCTTTCACTTTTTCAGCTCTTTGCATAGATAATTCTTTATTGTTCTTTTCTGCTCCTTCATTAGAATTAGTACCTGTAAGAGTAATTGTAGCATCTGGATATTTTTGCAATCTTTTCCCAAAAATATTAAGCATATAATAATAAGTCGGAATAACATCCATATCTTTAAGATCAAATTCATCAAAATTTTGAGCTTGGTCTTTGTTGATTATAAAATATCTACTAGGTATTTCAGCACTTAAAGAATCAAAGAAAACATAATTCAATAAAGGTCTCATATTTAAAGATATAAAATCCTCTATTTTTAATGCTACATTATCTACTTGTCTTCCCAAAGAGTCAAGTTGTATCATTTCTACACTTGCTGCTAATGCAGGTGGCTCTATAGGTAAAGGATAATCAGGTAATGGCGGTGCAACTGGTGCAGCAGGTGGCGGCGGAGGAGGAGGAGGTGCTTGATATTTTAGTGCAATTCCACCACGCAAAAAATGAGCTGACCAATTTAGATCTTTTACAATTTTAGTAAATCCATAAGTATAATATATTTCTGGAGAAATCCAAAATGTCTTTTTACGAGTAATTGGGAAATCATAATATAAACCAATACTGCCATATACTTGTAACTTATTAATATCTTGAATCTTTCCTGTATAGTAATTTCGATAATTTAAACCTGTTTCTTCAAAATAGATATTATTTCCCAAAGGTTGAGTAATACGTTCAATTTGTGTAAATTTGTTATGAACGAAGTAACCTAATTTTACACCAGCAGTAACGAATAAATTTTCCCAAATTCTATAGCTTGGCATAATTGATAAATCTATTAATGCCATTTTTGCTTCTAATTTATGCTCAATATTCCCATCAAATGATTCACCATTAATAATAAATGTAGGTTGATTTACCTTATGCAAAATATTAGATTGATTAAATCCTGCTCTGAAATTAATTTGGAATTTATTTGACAAAGGTAATTCAAATAATCCACCAGCTGAAAATCCCGGTGAAATTGCATTACCATAATTTGCACAACAGCTATATGTACCTGGTAAATATTTAAAATCAGCATTAAGTAAATTTAATCCATAATTGAAATATAATCCCCATTTTGATTTTAAGGAATCATCATCAAAATCTATATTCGTTTTGTATAGCGAAAATTCATTAGACGCTTCAACTGAAGTGTTTTCATTATTTGATTGTGAGAAACTAAAATTTGAATTAAATAAAATTATAAAAATAATTATGAATCTTTTTGATTTATTTTTTAATGGAGATACCATTTAATTTACCTGTTGATAGTGATTTTAATTATATGAATAATGTTTAAAATTATAATAATAAATCTAATAGCTATTATATTAAAGTAATAGATTTCAAATTTAAAAAAAATATAAGACTTAATAACTATTTTTTTCTATTTTAGAACTTTATTATTATACACCTTTTACGTTTTCGCCCCAAATTATTTTATGCAATTGTACTTGAAACCTCACATTTAAATTGTTATCTAAAATGTATTTTACTACATCTTTTGGATGAATTGTATTGCCTACTGGTGATATTATTATTTCATTGCATAAATCACTTAAATTATATTCTGAAATTTTAGATTTTGTAAATTCTAAATCTCTTTGTGAAGCAACTACAAATTTAATCTCATCATTTTTATTTATAAAATTCAAATTTGATAATAAAAATGAATCTTCTTCACAACTTTCTGGACATTTAATATCAATTATTTTAATTATTCTTTTGTCTAAAGTTGAGAAATCAATACTTCCATTTGTCTCAATTGCAATGGTATAATTTTCATTACATAGATTATTCAAAAAATTAGGCAATTCGGGACTTAAAAGAGGTTCGCCACCAGTAAATTCTATAAAATTACATTTATATCTTTTAATTTCATTTTCTAATTCATTCTCAGTCAAAATATATGAATATTTATCCATTTTTTGAGCATAAATTGTATCACACCAAGAACATCTTAAATTGCATCCTTGCAATCGAACAAATAAACAAGGTTTTCCAATTCTTGAGCCTTCGCCCTGAATGCTATAAAAAATCTCATTAATTTTAAAACTCATTGTTTGAACTTAACTTAATTCTATTTATTCGCTAATCAGTTTCTTAAATTTCATTCTATGAGGTGTAATATCGCCTATTCTTTTCTTTCTATTTTCAATATATTCGCTATATGATCCATCAAAGAAATATACCTGCGAATCTCCTTCAAATGCCAATATATGTGTAGCAATTCTATCGAGGAACCATCTATCGTGAGTAACGACTACTGCACACCCTGCAAAAGATTCAAGTCCTTCTTCAAGCGCTCTAAGTGTATTTACATCAATATCATTTGTCGGCTCATCTAATAATAAAACATTAGCATTTGCTTTAAGAGTCAAAGCTAAATGTAATCTATTCCTCTCTCCACCAGATAAAATACCACATTTTTTCTGCTGATCTGGTCCTGAGAAATTGAATTTCGACACATAAGCTCTAGAATTCATATTTCTATTATCAAGTACTATATTATCAAGTCCACCAGAAATACATTCCCAAACATTTTTTTCAGGGTCAATATCTTTGTGAGTCTGGTCAGCATACCCTATTGACACTGTTTCACCTATTTTAATCTCTCCGGAGTCTGGTTTTTCTTGCCCCATAATTATTCTAAATAATGTGGTTTTACCAGCGCCATTAGGTCCTATAATTCCGACGATTCCAGCAGGTGGTAATGAAAAGTTTAGATTCTCAAATAAAAGTCTATCCCCATAAGATTTAGATAAATTTATCGCTTCAATTACATTATTCCCTAATCTTGGTCCATTTGGAATAAATAATTCAAGTTTCTCTTCTTTTTGCTTTTGGTCTTGATTCAATAATTGTTCATATGAACTTAAACGAGCTTTAGCTTTTGTATGTCTTCCCTTAGGAGACATTCTTACCCATTCTAATTCTCGTTCAAGTGTTTTTTGTCTTTTTGATTCGCTTTTGCTTTCTTGTTCTAATCTTTTAGCTTTTTGCTCTAACCAGCTTGAATAATTTCCTTTCCATGGAATGCCTTCGCCCCTATCCAATTCCAAAATCCAACCTGCTACATTATCGAGGAAATATCTATCGTGAGTGATTGCAATTACAGTACCCTTGTATTGTTGCAAAAATTGCTCAAGCCATTGCACTGATTCTGCATCTAAATGGTTTGTAGGCTCAT
>CALLXS010000028.1 GCA_937875295.1 uncultured bacterium
TGTGCCCAATTACAATCTGGTTGTCCCGCACTATGGGTGTTTGCATGATTCTTCCAATCCCCAATATACCTGCCTGTGGAAAGTTTAGTACAGGTGTGGCAAAAATTCCGCCTATTGAGCCGAAGCTGGTCACAGAGAATGATCCCTCTTTCATTTCATCGAGCGTAAGTTTTCGTTTCCTGGCTTTGTCGACTCTCCAGACAAAGCTAGCTCAATCGCTTTTTCGTCCGACAAGCATTCAATATTTTTTTCGAGATATGTTTGTCTAAGACCTATTCCATTGTCAATGATACAACTTTCTAAATATTTTTTTAAAGGATAATATTGACTAATAATAAAATTTTTTTCACTTTTGCTATGCTCTATAATATTATCAAACAATTCTGAAACAGTTAAGGAGAAAGGGTATTCTATATATTCAAAAGATTCAATATTATTTTTAACAACTGTTAAAAAATCATCAACGGGTAAAAACTCTTTTCCAAAATTATAAATAGGAGTATAATTTTTGTTTTTTAAACCATCTTTTAAAAGAGAAATTCCATTAGGAAATTTAATAGTTTTTGATGTTAAAGATACTATAGTAAAAATTGCTGAAAATATTGGCAATTATGATTTAAATATCAAGAGCATATCAGTTGATAGCGGTGATGTATCTCAATTTATTTTTGATTTATCTCCATTCCAGAATAAAATTCTGTCAGTGAATGATTCTATTTTGCTACCAATAAGGTATAAACCTGTGACAGTAGACACACACGTAGTGAAATTTAAAATTAACCACGATGAATTATACCCTAATGATAATTTTGTAAATACTTTCTTCTACATAGGGGGGAGCGCCAGAGCAAGAGATACTATAGCGATTAATCATTCATTAGAAGTTGTTGAAAACCCTGATAATTGTAATGAAAATATAATAATTGCAAAATTAACCAATAAGGGTAATATCATATCAAAAATCACAGCAATAGATGTGATTGGAGAAAGTACATTTAATGGGGCATTTGAAGATTTTCCTAATGTGCCAATGGACTTATTGCCTTATAGCACAATTGAATTTAAATATAGATTTATCAATTCAAAGGCAACTGCTGGTAAAATGATTATAATTTTAAAGTTTGAAAATTATCCAGATTACCAAATAGTATATGATTATACTCCTCCAAATAATACTAAAAACCTAATTTTAGTTAAAAATGATAATATTAACTTTATCCCAGGCGATACAATTTCTCTTACTTTGCAGGGAAGATTCCCTCATAATACTGATTTGCCGATAAATTCATATCTAAGAATTAAAACAAATCCACAAGTAATTAGGCTACTTTCAGGCGAGTATAATTTAGAAATAATAAATAATTCAAATTTAATTGAGAAAAAATTAGATTTATTGCAAAAATTTGATTATTTTGACATACCGATAATTGTTTCGGAAAAAATTGATGGTAATGATGTACATTGGAATATTAGTCTAGACTTTATCACATATTTTAAGAAAGAAAGATATAATCCTATTTCCATATCTTTTAATTCAGATGATTGCTTTAATTCAGTAATTGATTCAATCCTAACTGAAATGACAGAGGTATGCCTACATTCTCTAAGAGATATTGGTTTAATAACTACTCCGGAATTAAAAGTATTTTTTAATAATTCTAATAATACTTTAGATATTAGTTTTATGAATCATATATCTGACCAGAAGTTAAATATTAAAATTTATGATTTAAATGGAAGACTAATTAATGAATTTAACAATGTCATAAATGAATTTGGACAAATCAAAATTAACTTGGATTTGTCAGAAATTCCAAATGGAGTGTATTTATATAAAATAACAGGCTTATTTATTAACGAAAATAATAAATTTATAAAATAAAATTATAGGTATTTAAATGAAAATACGTTACTTTCTAATTTCAATTCTTTTTATTGGATTATGTAATTTAAATCTAATGTCAAAAGAAGAAACAAGCCCTATACAACCAATTCCAACCCTTGATTATATTTATTTAGGGCTTACTGCTGGGTATAATAATGTAATTCATACTGCAAACTTAAAGACATTTGCTTATGATAATATTTGCCCAAGTTTCGAAGATGGTAATGCAAGTGGCTTTCATGCTGGTATTTTTTACGAACAATTTATTGGCGAAATAGGAACTGCTCACTCAATTATTCTTCGCTTACTTTACAACACATATCCTACAGATTTCAATAGATATGGTGATAGATGGTTAAGTAGAGTAATTGACCCAACTAAAGATACTTCTAGCCCTGACTATGCAAAAGATATTTATACTACTACTGGTCACAGAAATAGTGTAGAATATAATGCTGTTTCAGCAGATCTTATGTATAAATTTAGATTTATTAATTTAGCTAATATTGGCGGTCTTGTTGCTACAGTTGGTCCTACAGTTGATTATATCATTACAAAGACACGTGTCCAGTCAATGTATATTACTGACCCAAGTAATGTACAATTTTCTCAGCAAACACTTAATCCAGGACAAAGCTATTCACCTGATAGAAGAACATTATATGCTTATGATGGCGAAATTGAAAATGCTAAATCTATAAGATTTGGTATAAAAGCTGGTATTCAATTAGAATTTAATATACCAGGTTTCCCTCTACAATTGATCCCAGGCGTATTCTACAATTATGGATTAACAGATGTAAATGACCAAGATTGGAAAGTACATGTAATTCAACCAAGTATTGATATTAGAATTCCAATTGGATACTAAGATTTAAGATATAAATAATTAATTAAAAGGCTCAATATTAGATATATTGAGCTTTTTATTTTTTGAGAATGTTAAAATAATAAATGTACAAGAGCTGAAATAATTTCTTTAGTATCAATATTTAATTCCATTTCAGCTTGATCCTTTTCGAAATTTATCTGTTCCTTAGAGGTAAGATTAATTGTTCTAGGATTTTTATGTCCCCATCTATCGCTACTTATTGCTTTAGCACTTGGAAAGAGTGCAATTACTTTCGAACCAATTGCTTCAGCAATATGCATAATTCCTGTAGAATTGGCTATAAGACATTCTGTAGTAGATAATAAGGCAGAGGTTTCTTCAAGTGATAATTTTCCGCAAAGATTAATTGCTTGTGGGTTATTTTCACAAATATAATTGCATAAATTTAATTCATTTTCTACACCTGTAACAACGACTAAGAATTTTGAATTTTCTTTTAGTTTATTTGCTAAGATATAATTTGCTATTTCAGAAAACTTTTCTTTTGATAAATAGGGAGCTGAACCACTACCTCCTGGATGAATTACGATATATTTCCCAATGTTTTTAGTTAATTGCGTAATTTTTTGAATAGCATTATTTGAAATATAAGGTTTTAGTAGTTTATATTCTTCGTTAGTCCCAGCAATAGAATTTATCATATCTACATTATATTGAGCTTCTGTTTTTTCGGCAGTCTTGCGATGTTCAAAGATTTTTTTATTAAATAAAAATGAATAATATCTATATCCGCTACCTACTCTTAGGGGTACTCTATTAACAAATGCAGGAAAAACCTCTTCTAATCGAGGACGAGGAAAAAAAACGACATCAAATTTATTATTTTTAAATATCGAATTTATTCCGCCATCCACTTTATTGACAAAATGATATGCAGAAATATATGGTTGATTTTGAAGTAAAAATTCTGTGTATGAATTAGCAATTACATGGATTTCCGCATAAGGATTTATGCTTTTAATGATATTTACCATTGGAAGTGTCAGCACCATATCGCCTAATTTATCAGTGCGAACTATAGCAATTTTCTTAGCATTCCTTAAAATTTTATTTGAATTCATTTTTATATAATTTTTTAGATTCCTTTTGAAATGCAAAAATATAAGAAAATAATATATTTCAGCAAATTTATAGAAAAATAATTTTTAGATTTGTAATTTTGCAATCAAAATTTTAGCATTAATTGTAATTTTCAATTACAATTGCTTACTATCATAAAAATAACGAAAGTCAAACAAATAATAATATGAGAGATTTTTCATTTTCAGAAATCGGTACTTATGTAGAAAATTCTGATTTTTTTAGAGAAACTATAAATCAAATTAAATCATCAAAATCTCCTTCAATTAAGCATTTAAGTGGTTCATTAAAAGCTTCTTTAGTCGCAAGTATATTTAAAAATATTAAGAAAAGTATTTGTGTATTAGTATCATCAAATAGTATTATTGATGACTACGAAACTGATTTGCTTTTGATGGATAAATTCAATCTTATTACTTTCCCGGAACCGACTAAAAGTAATGTTAAGCAGACTCTTAATGCAAATATCGATGACTTATCAATTTTAGATTCTTTATCTAAAATCACAGAAAATGAAAATCATATTATTATAGCAAACTATAAAATATTTGAGAAAATATTACCTCAAAAAGAAGCCCTGCATAGGAATAAAATAACTTTAAAAGTAGGCGATACAGTTAATTACGAAGAATTTCGCCGTGATTTAATTTTCGGTGGTTTTGAAAAATGCGAATATGTAAGTCATCAAGGGCAAATTTCAACGCGTGGAGGTATAATCGATATTTTTCCAGTTGGCTGGATAAACCCAATTAGAATTGAATCCTGGGGAGACGAAATTGAATCTATTAGAGAATTTGACATTCTTTCGCAGCGAAGTATAAATAATTTGGAAAAAGCAGAATTTACCAAAGATATTTTAACTATTTTTGAAGAAGATAAAAATTCTGAATTTTTAAGTCATTTGCCACCAGAGACATTATTAATAATCGATTCACCAGATAAAATTAAGGCTATTGATGAAAATTGGAATGCACCAGAATATAATAATAAATTAATTATTAATCCGATTGAAAATGCTACAATAAATATCAAAAGTACTTCACAACCTGCAGTAAATTCTTCAATGAAAGAATTAGTGCGTATTCTTAGATATTATGCTTCCTTAAATTACAATATCTTCTTAGCTTCTGATGGTGGTAATAGTAGTTGGCGACTACATGACTTAATTGAGAATACTCTTACGCTTAAAGAAAGTGATTATCAAAGCGGAAAAGCGCTCAGCATTGATAATATAAATAATTCATTTGCAGAATTAGAAGATGCAAAATTAGCTGATCCAGATTATACTTATAATATCCTGAAATGGATGAATCTATCACCGGTAGAGGGATTTATTTGTGATGATATTAAAACTGTGTTCTTTACTGAACATCAAATTTTTAACCGTATAAAAACTAAATTTATCAGCAAAAAAATTGCAAAAAAAGCTGGTATATCGCTTAAAGAACTAAAGCAACTTCAGCCGGGCGATTTTGTTGTACATACTGACAAGGGTATTGGAAAATTCGAGGGGATAGAATCAATAAATTTAGGCGGTAGCATTCAAGACTGTGTCAGACTTACTTATGAAGGTGGAGACACTCTTTATGTTCATTTAAACTATATTAATAAAATACAGAAATATAGTGCTTCAGAGGGTACAATTCCTAAATTAAGTAAATTAGGTTCAAGCGAATGGGAACGTAAAAAAGCACGAACTAAAAAGAGACTGAAAGACATTGCTCGCGATTTAATTAAAATTTATGCTAAGAGAAAAGCAATACCGGGGTATTCATTCCCGACAGATACAATTTGGCAAAAAGAGTTTGAAGCATCATTTATGTACGAAGATACTCCAGACCAACACAGGGCTGGTGTCGAAGTAAAAAATGATATGGAATCAAATTCTCCTATGGATAGGCTTGTATGTGGAGATGTTGGCTTCGGAAAAACTGAAGTTGCAATTCGAGCTGCTTTTAAAGCGGCACAAAATGGTAAGCAAACTGCTGTATTAGTGCCTACTACGATCCTCGCTCAGCAGCATTATGAATCTTTTAATGATAGAATGAAAGGTTATCCAATCAATATAGGTGTAATTTCAAGATTTAGAACAAAGAAAGAGCAAAATGAAATTTTAGAAAATTTAATTAATGGTAAATGCGATATTTTAATTGGTACTCATAGATTATTAAGCAAAGATATTAAATTTAAAGATTTAGGCTTATTAATTATAGATGAAGAGCATAGATTCGGCGTTTCTGCTAAGGAAAAATTACGCGAATTACGCGCCAATATTGATACTCTCACTCTTACTGCTACTCCAATTCCACGAACTCTTAATTTTTCATTAATGGGTGCAAGAGATTTAAGTCTCATTGAGACTCCACCACGAAATAGATTGCCTATTGAAACACAAGTAATAGAATGGGATGAAAAAAAGCTATCTGAAGCTATTCATAATGAATTAAATAGGAATGGTCAGATATTCATTGTGAATGATAAAGTAAAAGACATTGAATTATTAGCTAAAAAAATTCAGAATATAGCACCACTTTCAAAAATCGGAATAGCACATGGACAATTACCAGCAAGCCAATTAGAAAAGGAAATGCAAAGGTTTATAGAGAGGAAGTATGATATACTTATTTCTACCAAAATTGTTGAAAGCGGACTTGATATTCCAAATGCAAATACAATTATTATAAATAAAGCACAAAATTTTGGATTAGCAGAACTTTACCAATTACGAGGGAGAGTAGGGCGAAGCAATAAGCAAGCATATTGCTATCTTTGCATTCCTTCATTTAAAATTATGAACAATAATATTTTAAAAAGGTTAGAGGCTATAGAAGAATTTACAGATTTAGGTAGTGGATTTAAATTAGCAATGAAGGATATGGAAATAAGAGGTGCTGGTAATTTGCTTGGTGCTGAACAAAGTGGTTTTATCGTTGATATTGGATATGAATTATTTCATAAAGTATTAGATGAAGCAGTACAGGAATTACGAAATGAAGAATTTGGAGATATTTTTGATAAAAAATATAATAAGAAAATTTCGGCTCTTGAAAATGACAATATTGCGATTGAAATAAATTCAGATGCTTTAATTCCAGCTGAGTATATAGAATCTGAGACTGAGAGATTTAAATATTATAAAGTCCTATATGAATTAAAAAATGCTGAAGAATATAAGAAAATCGTAGCTGAATTGGTAGATAGGTTTGGTAATTTACCGGCTAAAGTAAAAGAACTACTTTTTGTAGTTAGGCTTAGAATAGCCGCTCTTGGTACAGGTTTTGTAAAAATTTCTATACATCGCGATTATTTTGTAGCAGAATTCCCTGATGCAGAAGCTAAAGATTTTTACTCAACTGCATACTTGGAAATTTCTGATATTGTGCAGGAATACGAAGAAGCTAAAATTTATCAAGAAGGCAAGAGATTATTACTAAAAATGCCATTTACAAGTAGAAATGAAATTATTGAACTATTTTTTAAGATTAAGCAATCTGTAGAAAATTTATTTAACGATTAATATAGATTATTTTATCAATAAGTTTTATTTTGAGATTCAAGTATTAATCTATTATTTTCAATTATATTTAATTTGATTTTTACTGCTTCGGATAAATCAATTTTGCGTGCATTACAATAATTCATCAGTGCGATAAATACATCGGCGGCTTCATCTTGGAGTTTTTCTTGAGAAATGTCTCTCCCTTTCCAAATTTTTTTTTCCAAATTAGCCAATTCTCCTGCTTCTCCATTTAATTCTAAACAAAAGAATTCAGGAGATCGAGCAATAAATTTTTCAATTTGATATAAATCAAATTCCCTCTGAATATTTGATAATGATTTTAATTCATCATTAAATTCATTTTCTAATCGCAAATATCTATTCATTGTCTTTAATCATTAATTTCTCTGATGCGATAGCCGACACCATGAATATTTTGTATTAATGGTTTTTTTGTTCCTTTTTTTTCGATTTTATTTCTAATTCTTTTAATATATACATCGACAATATTGGAAGTAACATCTATTGGTTGTTTCCAGACATTCTGAGAAATGCTAGTACGGGTAAGGATTCTATTTTTATTTTTCATTAAATACTCTAAAAGAGTATATTCTCTGGTGGTAAGTTCAATTTCTTTGCCATAGCGGTAAGCTAAGTGTGTGACAGTATCGAGAACTAAATTTCCGCATACTAATTTTGTATTAATATCGCGAGCGGTTCTTCTCATTATAGCACGAAGTCGAGCAGCTAGCTCATCAAAACTAAACGGTTTAGCCATAATATCATCGGCACCTAAATCAAGGGCTTCTACGATATCTTCAGTTTTGTATTTTGGTGTTAACAATATAATTGGAATATTAATATTTATTAATCTAATTTCTTTTAAAATTGCTATACCAGTTAATCCAGACATAGCAGTATCAATAATTAAAGCATCATAATTGTTGTTAAACACTAATTCACAACCATTTGAGCTATCGAGCGCTATATCGACTAAATATTTTTCTTCCTCTAAGCCATGCTTAAGTAAAGCTGCAATTCTTTTTTCTTCTGCAATTATTATTATTTTCATTATATAAATTATTTTTTATATTCTTAATATTTTTAAGTTATATAGAGTATCTTATTTTTTTATGAAAACGGGATATACTTGTTTATCACCTGTCGATAATTCTAAAAGAATATAATACACTCCGTTATCGCAATATGAGCCATCACTTCTTTTTCCGTCCCAGAAATCGCAATATATTGTATTAGCAATCCTATGTATATTTCGGACTGGTTCGGCAACTATTCTATTTGCAGGATCTAATATTTTAATTGTAACGTCAGCATCATTTGACATTTCATAAACTATATCTAATAGCCCATTCATAGGATTATACGGATTAGGGGAGATTGAGTTAATATATTGTGCCACTTGATGTTTTAGAAGTGTGTCAGTGCGTATACAAGCATTTTCGGTACAAAATCTCAAAATGAAATTCGGAGTAATACCATTAGGTACTTCCCATTTAAAGTTATCAATATTTGAATTAAAATTATCAATCTCGCTAAAAGTAATTCCTCCATCAGTAGATAATAGGACATAAATTAAACTATCTGTGATATTTAATGCACTTAGATCCCAAGAGAAATTCATTGTAGGGCAAGCAGTACTGCAAGGTTCAATTACAATTGGGAATACCATTGGTTTTACTAATGAAGGGGCAAGAGAAACTGTATCTATATAATCAAATTTTGAATATATACATCTTATTAAAACATTATTATTATATACTGAATCTGTACAACTCATATTATCAGGACATGGAACTAAAAATTCAGTAGCAAAAGTTCCATTTGTATCAATTATGACTGAATCTGAGTAAAACCAATTAATTGCATCTACGCTATATTGTACTTTAATACTATCCACACATCCGAAATCACCATCTAAATAAAGTTTACTTCCTACAATTAAATTTTGTGGATTAGTTATATTTAGATTAATTGAAGGCATTTGAACGGTAACTATACCGGTAATATCATTAACGGTGCTTGGATTATCGCTCTCTTGTACAATGAAATATCCTTCTTTGCCTGCAAGTATTGAACTAAATCTATAATTATATCTTGTGGTATCAGTTGTATTATTATAATTTTGATGTATTGTAATTATTGAATCAATAGGAAGATTGTTTTTCGTTGGGCGGAACAAAATATCTATTCTATTTGATGTTTTTACCACATTATGCCATTCGATAGTGATAGAGTCTCCTACGCAAAATACTCCTGCATTCTTTTTTGGCGATAATACTTTAATTTCATTTGGTATCTCTACACCTATCAAATAAGTGCTATCTTGAGTAGTAACAATAATATCATTTAGTCCATCGCCCTCTACATCAGCTACTGAGACACTTGAAATAATTTGATTCTTAAAATTCATTGTATATACTGTATCGAATGGATTCCAACTTTTAAATTTAAATGAAGTATAATCAACCATTCTAAGTACTCTTAAAGTAGAGCCATCTACTAGAAATATTTCATCTTTGCCATCTGAAGCACCATCAATATCATTTACTGCTGCTATCCATCCATTTACCCTTTTAGTGCAAATTGTATCAAAAGGAAATAGAATAGCATCAGGAGGTGATGGTTTAATTTGTCTTGGACCGCTATAATATTTTAATACAGATAATTTGCTTTCAGCTACAGCGAATTTTTTTGAAGATTCAGTTACTAAAATTTCATTTCCCGGGTTATTTGGGAAAAATTCTTGCCAATTATTAGTACTATTGCCATCGACATTTCCTACGGCAATTGTCCATTGGTGATTTTTAATTGCACTTGAAAATGGAGGTCTAACGAAATCGTTCACTCTAGTTAGAGAATCGCCATTTACATTAAATAAATGCAAAGTAGGAGTACCGAATGATGAATCTCTACCCAAATATTCTTCAGCTATAATTAAAAATAAACTGTCTCCCGTAGCGCGGTCATTTGTTTTTACAAAATAAGGTCTAATTTGAGGTTTAGATCCATTAATTAGGAATTGGATATTGAGCGGCTCAAAAAGCGGTTTCGTTACTGAAGAGCTAATATCATAAATTGCTAAATATGGGTATTTGCCAGAAATTACGTTTTGATATTTATTGTCATTTATTGAAACTGTATCATATAATGTGCTGTGATAAGCATAATAAGGCATCGCTACTAATGTCATTCCTCTAAAATATGTTATAGATGGTGAGGCAAAACCAACATCACCCGGTAAATGGTAACGGTTAGTTTTTACATCTTTTATGTCTGGTAAAGGATAGTTTGGAGTATTATTCGGAGTAATAAATTCCGTAATTCCTCTGAAATATGGCAATGTAGAATTAAAAGAAGTATATTCAGGCGATGCACAATTAACTACAGAAAAAATCGAATAATCATTGCTTGCTGGGAATTTTCTACCTAATATTGGTTTAATATTAGCGTAACTATTAGGTGCATATTCGCGTAAGTCTAAAGTGAGTCTGCGGATCAATTTTGCAGTATCAGCAATGGGGTCAAAACCTGCCAAATAAGCATGAGAGAGACCGTCTGGACTTTTCATTTCAATTGATTCTATTCCTAATACCACAGGATTTGGCATTTTATCATAAGGATTTGTGCTTAAAGTATCTATAAGAACTGATAAATCCTTAATATATGGAATGTAGTCATTATATTTATGAACATTACCAGTAGCATCAATTATTACAATTCTACCACTTACTACTGCAGCAATTTCATTAGGATTAAATATAAAGTTTTTATTAATTTTCGAATTATTTACGATATTCCCAATTAAAGGTTGGACATCTCCGGAAATAGCATCTACAGCCCATTTAATTTTAAAAGTATCAAGACCCTGCGGAGATGATTTCGCTTTATTTAATCGTGTAGCCTCTGGATTACCATCAAGAAAATGCCATGCACTCATACTTGAGCTTTGAGCAATAGATTGATTTGATAATAAAAGATTAATTAATATAAGGAATAAGAAAGAAAAAGTTAATTTTAATGAAACGAACTTTAAAATGCTTTTATTTCCTATATTACTGTATAAATTGGTAAGTCTAAACATAATATTACGTTATATAATTAAAGATATAATTGAATAGAATGAGCAATAATAACCAAAATTACTGCTATTTCAATTGCTCATTCTAAAATTCAACTATTTTTAATCAAAGTATGTACCAAATTATTAAAATTAAATTAATTTTTCAGATATTCATTATTATGTTTCTATTATTCATTAATAATTTGGTAAAAATTCTACAATTAATTATGAAATTAAAAGTAATTGTATTTTATATTTCAAGAGCTTTCACTCCAGGCAATTCTATGCCTTCAAGGAATTCTAATGAAGCTCCACCACCAGTAGAGACATAAGATACAGCTGCTTCATATCCTAATTTTTTAATTGCAGAAGCTGAATCACCACCACCAATAATACTTATCGCACCATTTTTGGTAGATTCCACAACTGCATTTGCAACTTCATTTGTGCCATCGGCAAAATTTTTGAATTCAAATACTCCCATAGGACCATTCCAAAAGATTGTCTTTGAATCGAGAATGTACTTTTTAAAGTCTTCAATAGTATTCTTGCCAATATCTAATCCCATTTTATCTGCAGGAATTTCACTTATTGAAACTTCATTTTTATCAGGAGTATCCTCGTATTTGTCTGTTACTATAATATCTTTAGGTAATATTAAATTAACATTTTTAGCTTTTGCATCAGCAATTAATTCCTTCGTTAGCTCTAATTGCTCATCTTCTACTAATGATTTTCCTACTTCATTGCCTAATGCCTTTAGGAAAGTGAAAGACATACCACCACCGATTAAAATATTTTGGCATTTATTTATAATATTTTTAATTACACCGATTTTATCAGAAACTTTAGCTCCACCTAAAATTACAGTGAATGGTTTTACAGGGTCCTTTATTACTTTATTTAAGAACTCTAATTCATTTTGTAAAAGCAGTCCCATTCCTCTCTCAGGGAATAAGTGAGCTACACCTTCAGTAGAGGAATGTGCTCTATGAGCAGATCCAAAAGCATCATTTACATAGACATCACCTAATTTAGCAAGATCTTTAGCTAATTCTGCGTCATTTTTAGTCTCGCCGGGGTAAAAGCGAATATTATCGAATAATAAAATTTCGCCATTTACAGCTTCTTTGGTTAATTTTTCAGCAGATTCACTCAATAGATTCTCAATAAATTTTACTTTATAGCCATATTTTTTGGCTAATAATTCTGCAACAATTCTTAATGAGAATTTTGGCTCTCTACCTTCTTTGGGTCTACCTAAATGTGAAATTAATATTGGTACTCCTCCAGCTTTAATAATTGTATTAATTGTAGGCAAAGAACGAACGACTCGCGCATCGTCAGTAATTACTCCATCTTTTATTGGAACGTTAAAATCAACTCGAGTAAGTACTCTTTTTCCATTTAGGTCTAATTCATTTACAGATTTTATCATAATTGCACCAAAATATAAAGTTGTATAATATATTATTTATTAAATTTATAATATTGCTAAAATATCATTTTTCTTTTTAAATTACAAATTTTTAATAATTATTATTTATTTTTTAATTGATAAAGAATAGATTTTTATTATTTTTGTCGTTAATAACTTGTTGATGAAATTAAAAAACAAAAAAACATAGAAAAATTGAATAAAATTAAAATTCTAAAATTTGGCGGAGCTGTACTTAGTAATTTAGAAGGCTTTAAAAATATGCTTAATATTATTAAAGCATATTCAAATGTGAAAGTAATGCTAGTAATATCAGCTATTGCTAAATCAACTAGTAATCTACGTTTGGCTGGGACTCTAGCCAGCAATGGTAAATTAAAAGAGTCTCAAGAAATAATTGATAAATTAATAAATGAATATATTTATTTCGTAGAAAATTTAATAATTGACGAAAAATATAGATTAGAAAATATAAATGAAATTATTTCTGCTAAGGTAGAAATATATAATTTGCTTAAAGGCATTAATATCACCCAAGAATGTACACCACGCACTTATGATTTATTAATGAGCTACGGTGAAAAAATGACTTTATTAATTGCACATAAATTCCTTAAAGTGAATGGTATTAATATAGAAAAAATAGATTCTACCGGTATTATTAAAACTAATTCAAAATACGGAAATGCATCACCATTGATGGAAATCACAAATTCTAATATTCAAAATCACATTTTACCGAAATTTAAAGAATTTGATTTTATTATTGCACAGGGATTTGTTGCATCGGATTTAAAAAATGAAATAACAACAATGGGAATAGAAAGCTCAAATTTAAGTGCTGCTATTTATTCAAAATGCTTAAATTGTAACGAAATTATAATTTTTACTGATGTAGATGGTATTCGAACTGCCGACCCCAAAACAAATAAAATCACTAATTTAATTGAAAAATTGAGCTATAAGCAAGCATTTTTAATTGGACAAAATGGACTTAAATTAATTTATCCCAGAATGATTACTTTTGCGCAAAAAGCAAAAATTAAAGTGCGAATTAAATCTGGATTAAACAATTCTATTAGTGAAACAATTATTTCAGAGGAGAAAGAAATAAAACCATTTAATATTTCTATTGAAAATGGAACTAAATTTTTGCTTAAAATAAATATAAATAATTCTAATAATCGAGCGATGCTTTCAGCAACGAAAATTCAACTTGCAATTTCTAAATATTTAGCTGAAAAAATTGAACCCCAATTTATCTTTAAAATAATAGCTATTGAAAACTCATATTGCTTAATTGAGCTCCCTGATTATAATCCTGATTATAATAATATTAAAGAAATAAAGGAATGCAATAAAATTACCACAATCGACTTCAATAGCGCTGTTGAAAGAAAATATCAAAATATCATTTTTAATTATTCTAATTTATTTTATTATAATAGCGATGGCAAAATTAATAATTATTATTTTCTAAAATAATGTGTAACCTTTTTGGTGTTCATTTGTCTTTTGTTTATAACATTGATATAATTTTAAATCGAATAAAATAAAAATGAATAATCTTTGTATATATTAATTGAAAATTTATTATATTTGTTTTCTAAATGTTAAATTAATGTTAATTTATTAACTTTATCATAATTTTTTTGTAAATTAAATAATTGTACTTTATAAATATTTTAACGGAGCAAGTAATGAAAAAATTACTTTATACCCTAATTTGTGCTATATTCATACCGGCTTTAATGAATGCAGCACCAGTTCAATTGAATAATTTGGGAACTAGCAAATTTTTATCAAACCCAAAAGACATTCAATTAAAAGAAACTTCGATTATGTCGAAAGCAGAAATTATAAAACCAAAAATATCTGCTGAGACTTTTACAAACAACAATATTACTCCATTCCTTCTTAACACTAGAATTGATAATTTTGCTAGCACTGGAATGTTTTATGGAGCTTCACTTATTCACTATTTGCCAGATGCTGGTACTGTTGTTGTTCCTATTTTGACTAGTAGAATTCGTACAGAAGACAATACTGATTACTCAAGATTAAGTATTGTACCATTTAATGATGATGGCCTTACTATAGATACTAATAAAATTTTTAGAGTTATAAATTCTACTGATACTTTATTCTCTTGGATATCTTATGGCGTAACAAATCCAATCGAAGGTAATAAAGATATTAGTAAATTTAACTATCTCGTTCATACTGCTGGTGTTTATCCTAAAGGAAGCGATTATAATTATGTAGGTAATGCTCTTCTTACATCTAACCCGCTTAATATTGTAAACGATCAAGCTTCAATGCAAATTAAATATGCTGACGAAATTAATCCAGGTGGTGGAACTGATTATGAACTACCTCTTGATTTATATATAAATGGATTCACAGGAGACGATGCAGCTCATTATTATATGTTCTATAAAGCTACAAGAAAAGCAAATAGTACTGCAAAATATGGTCCACATTTTTCAAGTTTAGCTGATATTTCTAAAACTGATTATGAATATTCTCAGACTCAAACAAGTTACGATAATGATTTTAAAGCTTCAGAACCAAATGGTACTTGGTCAAGCCAAACATTATCTGATCATCACGACGGTGTGATTTACCATGCTGTAGTTAATTTCTTCGTTGATCCAAATATGGATATAGATCATAGATATCCTGCAGTAGCTAAATCAACAGACGGTGGTTATACTTTTACTAAATTCGAAAGATTACCTACTGAAGTTTTAAATAACTTTGTTTTATCTGTATCACCTGAACAATATAAATTAAATGATTTGAGTTATGACTTTTCTGCTTACCAAGAATTAGATTTCGTGGTATATGGTGCTGACAAAATGAGCTTCATAGGTAGATTTTATGTAGTTTCAACTGCTGAAAGTATTTATTTATATAATAGCCTTGTAGAAGTAACAAAAGATGGCTCAACTTGGTCAATTAAACCAGTAGAAAATATGTTAAGTGCTGTATTTAATTCTCAACTTAGCCAATATCAGTTATCAACTTATAGTGTGGATTATTTTAGTGTTTATACTAATACTGCTACAAATGGTGAATTATTAGGACAAAAATATCCTGTAATATTAGATAATACTCCAAGAGAACATGAAGTTCAAATTTCAAAGACTAAAGATGGTCAATATCTTGTTGCAAAATGGTTAGATTTTAATTATGACCCTAATAAACCAGTCGAAGGTTATGAATCATACAAGAATTATGAAGGATCAGCAATTAAAGGTAAACCAGTGGATTATCTTTATCAAGATAGAGATGGCAATTATCAAGCAGCTCAAGTAGATGAATTCCTTACTACAAATGTGTTTGTAAGATATAGAAAAGTTACTGAAAATACTTGGTCAGCTCCTATGAATATTACTAAATTAGATAGAAGCTATATACTTCACTCATATATGCCAAAAATAATTCCTGATATTGAACATATTCCATTATTATATACAGAACCATTAATTATGTCTCCAGATAATTTAACTGATTATGGAAAAGAAGTTTATGCAAAATATTTAAGTTCTGATATAGTAGCTCAAAATATGTATGGTTTAGTTAGAAACATTATGTATGGTAACTTTAGCTATACTCAAAAATCTAATGTGGAAGAACCAATAATATTAAGTGAAGAAATTTCAGTTTATCCTAACCCAGCTTTAAACGAAATGAATATTAATTTAGTAAATGGTTCTGGCAATGCAAATATTGAAATCTTCAATATGCTTGGCGAAAAAGTAATGACACTAAGCAATGCTGCAGCAATGACTAAAGCTAATATTAGCACTCTTGGAAATGGAATGTATATTATTAAAGCAAAAGATGGTGGAAAAGAATATTCTACTACTTTCACAATTGCTAGATAATTTACTATTTATTTCTAGAAAATAATATAAAACAAAAGCTCAAGTAATTTTTACTTGAGCTTTTCTTTTTTTTAAAAAAATCTTAATAAACTTAAGCCATTCCTATAAAACCCTTTAATCGATTAATTACAAAATCAAATTGTATTAATATTTCATTTATTTGAGAAATATCCATTTTCACACATTTATCAAAAAGAGCTAAGGCATAATCTTCCATACATGGTAATTTAAATTCTTCTCCATATTTTTTAAGTGAGGAAGCAAAAGTAATAATATCAGAAATATAAAATGTCTCTAAAAGATTATTTCTTATCGGTAGAAATTTACTCTCAATATCTGGAATAATGTCCGGAAGAGCTTCTAATAGAGCTTTAGATGGGTTATATTCTTTATCAGTGATACATTTTTCTTTATATGTGGATTCAAGTTTTTTTGCTTTAATTTCTTCAACTTTTTCTTCAGAATTAAGGATTCTATTTTCCTTTATTTTTAGTAAATTAGAATTTAATTCAATAAGCGGAATTGTAAAAGCAAAAGTAGTACCTTTCCCAAGTTCGCTTGTAACAGTAATATCGCCACCAATTTGTTCTATCATTTCTTTGCATAAAATTAGCCCAAGTCCACTGCCGGCTTCATTATTAGTACCTGGAGTAGTTCTAGATTCACCTACATTAAATAAATTATCTACTACAGATTGTTCCATTCCGATACCTGTATCTTTTACACTAATTTTTGCGAAATTTTCATCTAATTGCTCTGTAATAATATGAATTTTACCACCATTTGGAGTAAATTTAATAGCATTAGATACTAAATTTCTTAAAGAAGTATTCGACATATTAAAATCAGTAAATACAGTTAGATTAGGGTCTTTGTGCTCGACTGACAATTCAATGTTTTTTTGCACAGCATTAGTATTCAAAATTTCGAATACATTGCTGGTAATAATTTTTAAAGAAATATAATCGGGATTAATTACCATTACACCTCTCTGGATGCGCGACCATGTAAGCAAATCATCTAGTAACTTGTATAAATTCTCCGATACACCTTTCAGATTTTTTAAAGATTCTTTAATTTCAATAGGAGAGTAATTATCAAAATCCTCAACAATGGAATTAATTAATCCGAGGATTCCAGAAAGTGGTGATCGCAAATCGTGAGAAATAATTGAGAAGAATTTATCTTTTTCAGAATTATTTTTTCTTAAATCTTCTTCTGAATTCAACAATTTTTCATTAGTTTCTAATAATTTCTCAGATTCGCTGATTACAGCTTGTCTTGAAATTTGCAAAAGTTCAATTAATTTTTCTTTCTCTTCTACTATTTTTATAATTTGAGAAATATCAGAAGCTATTATTATTACTCCACTTAATTGATTTTCACTGTTATAATATGGAGAGAATGTAACGTCAAAAGAATATCCATGTGTAGTAACGACTGCTCTAATTTCTTTTTCATTTATGGCTGATAATATATCATTTTTAATAGATTCATCTAATTCTGGAATATTAAAAATATTCATATTATGAAAGTTTTTTGGTTCTACATTACCAAAAAAATTAAATATTTTGCCTTCAGAAAAAATTATTTTTCCTTCTAAATTAATTAAAATTAATAAATGATTAGTATTCTTGACTAACAATCTAATATTATCACTATATTTAGCATTAAATTCCTCAACTCCTAATTTCTTAGAAATATTTCTAATATTAAGTAAAATACCATTAATAGTTGGATTATCTAAATGATTTGTCGAAATTGATTCAAGCCAAATATAATTTTTATCGTCAATTAAATATCTGAATCTGAATATGCTGAGTTTTGTAGGATCATTTAATAAACTATTATATTCTTTTTCTACGATATTTCTATCCTCTGGATGTACGTATTTTAATAAATTTACTCTTCTATCGACTTCATAATTAATATTTATAATTTGTTTATAATTATCTGAAATAAATTTAATTATGTGATTGTTATCTAGAATAATTACAAAATTGTTATCATTTTGAACTGATGGAATATTACTATTTAGGTTGGTCTTATCAAACGAAGTCTGAACCTGTCTATCTAATTTTTTGAAGGAAATTGTCGTACTTATTACTTCATTTTTAGAATTAATTTTTGGTTCTATATTAGCATTTACCCAAAATGATTTTAAGTTAATTGTAAGAGCTTTTAGGTCTATATTAATATTTTTATTTAATAATTGCTTTTCTTCTAATTCAGGGATTTCAATAAAACTTGAAATATCAATAAATTCAAATGCATGATAATTGCTAATATTAATATTTTTATTAATATTCATTAATTCATAAAATGCATCATTAGCAAAAATAATCATTCCATTAGGATCGCATTCATAAATGGCAATATCAGAGTTTTGAGAGTGATTTAAATTTATTTGTTCGCTCTCATTCGATAAAGTCGAAATAATGTTTTCTGGAGTATTTATAATATTAGACGTCATTTTTTCTATTGATATTTGTCTTAAATAAATAGATTAGTATAAAAAATCTTAAAATATTATTATAATTATCGGTAAATTTTATTAAATCTTTTGTGAAATATTAATCAGGGATGGTAAATTATGAAAAAAGAGCCCAAATTTCATAAATTAACTGGGCTCTTTAAATTTTCATTGGAAAAAACAAGCGGAATGTAATATTTTAGTTTAATTTTTGGCGTATTCTTCTTTCGCTCATACCACGTAAGTAATATAGTTTAGCACGACGTACTTTTCCAGAACGTAATACTTCGATACTTTGTAGCATAGGAGAATATAAAGGGAAAATTCTTTCAACGCCAATACCATTAGAAATTTTTCTTACAGTAAATGTTTGGCTGATTCCAGCTCCGCGTCTATTAATTACAATACCCTTGTAATTTTGAATTCTTTCTTTTTCGCCTTCCACAACTCTAACGGCTACATTTACAGTATCACCAGATTTGAAAGAAGGGATTTCCTTATAATTATCGCCATCTTTTTGCTTGCGAGCATCTACTGCTCTATCTTTGACCAATGAGTCGATATAATTCATTGTATTCATTGTTTTTCCTTATTTTGTATCGATTTAAGAACAGCAAAATTACGGAATATTTTCGTAATAATAAAATTATTTCAAAAATATTTTTTGCAAATATTATATTTTATCTTAAATCA
Source organism: uncultured bacterium (assembly GCA_937875295.1). Lineage (GTDB taxonomy): Bacteria > Bacteroidota > Ignavibacteria > Kapaibacteriales > UBA2268 > CALLXS01. Next base: position 19,935 of record CALLXS010000028.1, read on the forward strand.
AAATAAATATTTATTGTTTTAATCTAATTTTCGCTTTTATTAGTGTCATTAATATCACTACTATCAACGGGATTACCTGAAAAATTACTAGTATTTTCTGTTGATGTAGGAGGTGGAGGTGTATGGGCATTCATTTTGATAGAAGCTACATTTTGAATATAATTTTTATATTCAGTTTTGTAAATTAAATATGATAATAAGCCACCAATCAATGATACAAATAATATGATTAATTGAAAATAGAAAAGCAAATTTGAAGAATTATACATTGAATTAACAGTGTCATTTAATTGCTCTACATAATAATTCTTAATTTCTTTCATATTTTTATAATATTTATCTGCAATTGCTTTAAATTCGGAAGAGTTTAAATTAGATGCACCAATAATATTTCCAGCATTTAAATTATCATTAATAGATGTAAGAACTGTTAAAAACTGTTTTTGATACTCTAAATAATTATTATACATTTCAAGCTCATCATTTTCAGTTAATTTTGCCCTCAAAGAATCTCCATATAGGATAGCAGAGCTATTCATCATGTTTACTTGACTAAGTAAAGAATTACGTTGGATATTATCAGTTGCTATAATCATATCTTTAATTAAATTAGACGAAGAAAAAATATTATCTAAAATATTATCAGAATATTTTAGCTTTTTTTCTGTCATAGCGTAGTCATCATTAATATAATTTTTTAATGAGTTACTGCTAATTATACTTATAATAGCTATAATTGCGGATATTACAAAAAATAATGTCAAGAGAAATGAAGTGTTTTTTCCAATTTTCATTTTATTATTGCCTAAATGATTTAAATCAATTAATTAAAAAAGTACTTTTTCATTACAAAAAAGTACTTAAATTACGAAAAATATTTAAATTATATAGCAATTGATTCAATTTCTTCTTCAGAAATTACTTTATTAATATCTAAGATTATCACAACTCTTTCGCCTAATTTACCAATCCCTTGTAAAAATTGAGATTTTGTAGATAAACTATTTGTACCAGATGCGGAAATGTTATCTGCAGGAATGTTAAGAACTTCATTCACTGAGTCTGCAATTAATCCTATAGAATTGTCACCAATTTTAACTATTATAATACAAGTCCTATCTGTATATTCAGCTTCAGGTAATCTGAATCTTTTTCTCATATCAATTACTGGATAAACGCTATCTCGTAGCTTTATTACACCTTTGATATAGCTTGCAGCTTCTGGTAAATGAGTAAATTTCTGCATTCCAATTATTTCAATAACATATTGAATTTCGATAGCATATTCTTCATCTCCTAAAAGAAAAGTAATATACTTCTCTTTCTGAGTGTCTTCATCTTCCTCGAAATTGTCTAATTCATCATCATATTGATCATCAAAATGTGCCATGATGTTTTCCTTTATTTAAATTTTAAATTATATTACATAATATACATTTAAGAATATCGGCATTTTATCATTTTTCTTAAATTGTTAGCTGATTCTATAACCAAATTGAAAAATAACCTATTTTCTATGTTATAGCATAAATAAAAACATACTTACACCCATAGCTATCATACCAGCAATAAGTCCATATACGGCTATATGACCCATATTATACTCCTTTGCAGCAGGTAATAATTCATCCAAAGAAATAAACACCATAATGCCATCTACAACTCCATAAATTATACCATAAGTAGTAGATGTAAATTCAACAAATAAACTCATTAATAGAAAGGCAAAAACAGCACCAAGTGGTTCTGCCATTCCTGAAAGCAAGGATAACCAAAATGATTTTTTTCTATCTCCAGTAGAATGATAAAGCGGGACTGCAATTGCTATACCTTCAGGAATATTGTGCAAAGCAATAGCTATCGCAATTGAAAATCCAATTGTAGGATCATTTAGCATGGATGCAAACGTTGCAATTCCTTCAGGAAAGTTATGTATAGCAATAGCAAAAGCAGTAAATATACCTAACCTTTTTAATTTTGCTCCTTCATCTAAAGATACTTTTTCTAAATCATCAATAGATTTTACATCATGAGGATTTTCGTAAGATGGAATTAATCTATCGATTATTAAAATCAAGAGAATACCTCCAAAAAATGATAGCATTGTATATAAAAAGGCTAAATGCTCAGGAAAATTTTCATTGAAAAGTGAATTCGATTCGCTCCAAATTTCAACAAAAGATACAAATATCATTACACCAGCTGAAAAACCGAGTGATGCAGATAAGAATTTTTTATTATTTCGTTTAGTAAAAAATGCCATTGCAGCACCAATACCGGTAGATAGTCCGGCAAAAGTTGTTACAATGAATGCTAATAAAATATGATTATTTCCCATCGTTTCGATATATAAAAATTTAATATTTAGCTTAAAAATTTAAAGCCCGAAAATACTAATGATTTCCGAGCTTTTAATCTTGATTTTACTTTGATTAATTCATACTAAGTCTCATTATATCTTGCTGTGTGAGTCTCTTAGAACCTATTAATCTTTTATTATAATAACCGCTTTCTAATGATGAAATAGTAACTCCGTATTTAGAGCTTGCATGAACGAATAAATTATCACCCAAGTAAATACCTACGTGCGATACATATACGCCTCTGCGAGTATTAAAAAATACTAAGTCGCCAAATTCCATTTTATCCTTTCTTATTTTTGTGCCAATTTTATTCTGTTCAGCCGCAGTTCGTGGTAATTGAATATTTCCCGAGCTTTGGAATACTGCTCTTACAAATGCTGAGCAATCAATAGCGCGGCGAGATGTTCCACCGAAAAGGTATGGCGTACCTAACCAATCCATTACGTTATTCATAATCTCTTGCTTGCTAATTCCGCAAAATAGTAAATCGTTACTACCAGTTTCGCCAGCGAATAAATAATCCATCCAGACCATTCTGAGAGCATCAATATCTACTGCTATATTATCTTCTAAAGCTAATTCATCAAGATCTTCGCCTTCTGTATCTTCGGCAGTTGAATTTCTATCGGTTTCATACATATTGCTGTATTGTCTATCAATGAAGTTATTTACAATATGACTTGTACTTGTTGCTTCATCAGGAGATAATCCGGCTGCAGTCTTTAGAACTTCAATTGCTTCTCTTTTTGTTTTAGAAGGATTATATTTTCTTTTTGCAGTTACTTTTCTTTTCTTTTTAGATCTTTTTGATTTTTTAGACTTTGAGACTTTAGTTATTTTAGCTTTGCTACTTTTTGTAGACTTAGCTTTTTTAGCTAACGCATCGTCTGTTACTCCCATTAGGAGTATACATGTTATTAAGATTAGAATTAGTCTATTGGTCTTTTTTGGGTTTAGAACCATGAATTCTTTCCTATGTTAATAAATTGTTAATTACTTAAAAAAATATCATATCATTTGATAAAAAATATTTAAATTTTATATTATTCTTAAATAAAAAGATTGATTTTATAAAACTTTTAAATTCTTTATCCGTTTATTATTATAAATTTATTATTTAGATATTAGTGAATAATTAAATTTAAAATAATAATTTTAAATTGTAACATTTTTGTTACTAATATTTTGAACAATAAATGTGTATGAAATCTGACACTTTTCAATCATAAAATAAATTTTACGATTTGTAAATTTACAAAAATATTTTTTAATACAAAATTATTTTTTAAAAAATATTTTTAGCAAAATTGCTAATCACTGATTATAAGTAGGATATAAGCAATTATTATTTAGAAAAAAAATCAAAAAAAATACACTTTTAAAATATTATCTTTTTTTAAAATCATAAAATATGAAAAATTTAGGTTACGATCCAGATAGTGAAAATTTTAAATATCAGGATAAATATTCGAACAAAGGTCTGTGGGGTAAGTTAAAAAACAATTTCTCAAAAGTAAGCACTAATACTATAGAAAAAGTCCTTACTATGTACTATGCTTTTAGAGATGAAGAGACTCCTACATGGGCTAAAACAGTAATCGCTGGAGCTTTAGGATATTTTATTTTCCCAATTGATGCTGTTCCAGACATAATACCTGCATTAGGCTATACAGATGATATTTCAATTTTAATTGCTGCTATAGCTGCATTGGGATTTAATATCAAGGATAAGCATAAGAATAAGGCTCAAGAAGTCATAAGCAATTGGTATGCTAATCTTAAAAATTAGAATGAATGCTTAAATTACTTGATATTCATAATCTAGTCGATTTAGATTTTGCTATTAACTTATTAGAACAAGGAAAAATTCTTGCATTCCCTACTGAGACAGTATATGGGATAGGAGGAGATATAAATAGTAAATTAGCAGCTGAAGCGGTTTATTCTATTAAAAAGCGTGAAGCAAAAAAGCCTCTATCGGCTCATATATCTTCTATAGATATGATTGAGGATTTGATTGAGTCTCCATCTGAATTATTTTATAAATTAGTTGATAAATTTCTTCCGGGTCCATTAGCAATAATTGTAAAAAGGAAAAAAGAAAGAATAAAAGATTTTATAACTTCCGGACTTGATACAATTTCTATTCGTTTCCCAAATGATGATAATTGCTTAAAATTAATTTCTTCGTTTGGAAGACCGCTTGCCGCTACTTCTGCTAATATTTCCGGAGAAGTAGCATTTACAAATTCTGATGATATTTTAAATCGCTTTAAGGGCGATATTCCTGCAATTATAGCCGGTGAAAGCTATTATAAGCAAGAATCCACTATTATTTCGATTGCAGGGGACTACCCTCAAATATTAAGAGAAGGTGTCATCAATAAAGATAAAATATTAGATTTTATAAAAAATAATTCTTAATGATAATTTAATTAATTATTATAATATATAGAGATAAAAAAGAAAG
>CALLXS010000029.1 GCA_937875295.1 uncultured bacterium
TTTAAGTTATTTGAATATGTGAATGATTCTATTGTTATTATTAATGATGGCAATATTTCGCTAAGTGCTATTAAATTAGCTTGCAATACATCATCAATATAAATATAATCACGAGTAATCAAACCATCACCATTAATAATAGGTTGCTCTCCTTTTAGCATTTTATTTACGAATATTGCTACAACACCTGCTTCACCGTTAGGATTTTGTCTGCGACCAAATACATTTCCGTATCTGTGCGACACATAGTCGAGAGAATAGCTTTCTTTATAATAAAACAAATATTTTTCTACACTTAATTTGCTAATTCCATAAGGAGAGCAAGGACGAGTAGCATCTTCTTCAGTAGCTGGGAAATTATCTTGTTCTCCATAAATTGTTCCACCTGAGGAAGCGAAAATAATCTTTTTCACATTGTTTTGTCTTGCAGCCTCGAATATGTTTAGCGAACCGATAATATTTGCATTTGCATCGAAAATTGGGTCTTTCACACTCACTCTTACATCCATTTGTGCAGCATGATGCGAAATAATATCATATTTTTCTTTTGCTATTATTTCTCTAATTTCAGGAGAAGTAATATCACATTTGAAAAATTTAGCATTAGGATTTATGTTTTCTGGTTTGCCTGTTGATAAATTATCAACAATATGTACTTCATTACCTTCTTTAATATAAGCATCTGTAATATGTGAGGCAATAAATCCGGCTCCACCGGTTACTAATATCTTCATTTCATTTATCGTTATTAAATTATACAATTTTCAAAATTAATTAATCTTTTGTGAAATATAAAATTAAATTATAAATTATTCGATTATATCTATAAATAAAATTATAAATACAGGAGATTGCTATGAGTTTGTCAGAATTAAGTTCGTGGAATAAAATCAGGAATTATGCTTTAAGCAATAAAAGCAAGAAACTACTTGATTATTTCTCTAATGACAAAGATAGATTCAATAACTTTTCAATTGAATGCGATGATTTGATTTTTGATTATTCAAAAAACTTTATTGATAATGAATTAATGCAATTATTTTTAAATCTTGCTGATGAAATTGCACTAAAAGAAAAAATCGAAGATATGTTTTCTGGTATGAAAATAAATACAACAGAAAACAGAGCAGTACTACACACTGCTTTAAGAGATTTCGCTACAAAAGAAATTATCTTAGATGGAGAAAATATAATTCCAAAAATTGAAAAAGTACGCCTTCAGATGAAGGATTTTGTAAGTAGAGTGCATTCTGGCAAATTTTTAGGTTATTCATCAAAGAAAATTACAAATATCGTAAATATTGGCATAGGAGGTTCTGACTTAGGTCCAGCAATGGTATGCAAGGCTCTTGCAGCTTATAAAATAAAAGATATTAATATTTATTTTGTATCTAATATCGACCCAACAGATATAACAGATGTATTAGCAAAATTATCTCCAGAAAACACCTTATTTATTATAGCCTCTAAGACTTTTACTACACAGGAGACAATACGTAATGCTGAAACTGCTAAAGAATGGTTCTTAAAAAATAGTGGGAATAATCATAGTAATATAGCAAAACATTTTATCGCACTTTCTACTAATAAAGATGCAGTTACTAACTTCGGAATTAGCGAAGAAAATATGTTTGAATTTTGGGATTGGGTTGGTGGTAGATACTCCCTTTGGTCGGCTATAGGTATCTCAATTGCACTATATGTTGGATATGACAATTTCGAAAAATTGCTTTTAGGTGCTAATGAAATTGATAATCATTTTAGAAAAATGCCATTTGAAAAAAATATTCCATTTATTATGGCTATGCTCAGCACATATTATAATAATTTTATGAATGCTGCAAGCTATGCAGTAATCCCTTACGACCATTATTTAATTAGATTTCCTGCTTTTTTACAGCAATTAGATATGGAAAGTAATGGAAAATCAATTACAAAGAGCAATGATAAAGTTGATTATAATACTGGAGCAATTATTTGGGGCGAACCGGGCACAAATGCTCAACACTCTTTCTTCCAACTTATTCATCAAGGTACGCAAATGATTCCTTTGGATTTCATCGCTGGTGTAAATTCACTTAATCCAATAGAGAATCATCACGAAATGCTACTTTCAAACTATTTCGCTCAGACTGAAGCTCTTATGAATGGGAAAAATGAGCAAATAGTACAAGATGAATTAATTAAAACAAATAAAACTCAAGAAGAAATTCAAATGCTATTGCCACACAAAGTATTCCCTGGAAGCAAACCATCAAATTCAATTCTATATAAAAAATTAACTCCTAAAGTGCTCGGGAAATTAATTGTACTTTATGAGCATAAAGTGTTTGTGCAAGGTGTAATTTGGAATGTAAATTCATTTGATCAATGGGGCGTGGAGCTTGGAAAGCAATTAGCAATAAGAATATTACCAGAATTGATGAATAATGAAGAAATTAATTCTCATGACGACTCCACAAATGGACTTATTAATTATTATAAAAAATGGAAAAATAAATCTTAAACTTTTTTAACGATTAAATAATTTTACATTTCTTTTCAAATAAAAAAACTTAATTTCGTTTGTATCAAAATACAAGAATTTTATTTACTGTATTTGTATTATTAAAATAAATATATTTTTTTAACTTTCATTTTATATAGGTAGTTTTATGAAATCAGACATTTTAAACAAAAATCTGCTCGGCATCGGTAGCTTAGGCAGAATTGGCAAACTTAATTTATGGAAGCAATTATTATTAGATCATTTCGATGGATTCGTAATTAATTTAGGTAGGGAAGTTGGAAAAAATTTAGAAGCTATTATTCATACAATTGATACTGATAGTACTTTTGGGAATTTATCTCATTTCCTCTATGGTCATACCGGCAAAAAATATGAATTAGAAATTATTGATAGAGATAATTTCGAATTCTCAATAAATGGTAAATTAGTCAAAATACTTACAAAAGCAAGAAATCCTAAAGATATTCCTTGGGGAGAAAATGGTGTAAGACTTGTAGTAGATTGTACCGGCGTGTTTGCAGATCCAACTGCTGAAGCTGATAAAGCCGGAGGTGCTTTGAGAGGACATTTGGCTGGCGGTGCAGAGAAAGTGATACTAAGCGCCCCATTTAAAATTAAAGATTCCTCAGCTAAAATGCCTGAAGATTCTATTATGCTAGTATACGGAATAAATCATACTGATTTTAATAAATCCAAACATCACGTAATTTCTGCGGCAAGTTGCACTACTACTGCATTAGCTCATATGATGAAACCACTCATCGAGACAAGCGAAACTTCAGAAATAATGACTGCATCAATGTCAACTATTCACGCCGCTACTAACACACAATCTATTTTAGATTCGACTCCTAAAGCAGGGACTGGCGATTTAAGGAAAACTCGTTCCTTCTTAAATAATATTATAATTACATCCACTGGAGCGGCTAAAGCTCTTGAGAAAATTCTTCCTGAAATTCAAAGAGTTGGATTTATGGCTGATTCTGTGCGAGTGCCTGTGAATACTTCTTCGCTAATTACTCTAAATCTAACAATAGCAAGCAGATTAGATAATACTGGCGAACCAGTAGTAAATAGAGCATTTATTAATGATTTATATACTCGCTATGCTGATGGACCTTCAAAAGATTTATTAGTTATAAGCCATAGACAAAATGTTTCTGCTGATTTTATTGGTTATGATGCAGCAGCTGTAATTGAAGGTGCTGAGACTCATACTCGTACTGGATTTATAGATATTACAGCAGATACCATGAAAAAATTAGGTCTAAAAGACCCACATGATATTCAAATTCCTGTTACTCACGCAAAAATATTCGGTTGGTACGACAATGAATATGGTAGTTATGTGAATTGTTTAAGTAGATTGACAGTACATATTGATAAAAGTATGAGATAGTATTTAAAATCAAATTAGAAAAGATAAAAAACAAAAAATATTTGGTAAGTATAAAATAATATTAATATATTTGCGTTCCGTAATTGAAGTCATTATTTTCAGTTATGTAAGTTCATTATTTGAAAATAATAATTGCATAATTCATTTTTCTAATAATTTTAATAATTAAAAATTATCGAATAATCTAAACTATTTTTATAATTTATAGTGATTTGTATATAATTACAAAACAAAATAAAATTTTAATCAAATATTAATATATTTGTAACATATTTTATATTATTAGTATATTATTAAAAATAATATATGATAAAAAGTTAAGATTGATAATTAAATTATTAAATAATTTAGAAAACAATGAAAGAGAAAAAAATGCAAAAACTCAATTGGAGAATATTTCTTCCTCTTTTTGCTATATATATTATCTGCTTTTTCTTACCAAATGCTCAGCTATTTTCACAAAGCTTTCAAGTAATTGAATCTAACGGCTCAAAGCTAAAACTTCGTTTTAAAGCTGATATAACAAATATCGAAGATATTAATATAAATGGCATTGATTATAAAAAACCAAATATAAAAGATGCTCAAAATTTCATTACAGTAGATAATCAGGGAGCACCTGCTTATCTTACTGTATTGGAAAATTTCATTATTCCATCTCCGCAAGGCTTCAAATTAAAATCTTTCAAGGTCAATAAAACAATAACAATAAATGGCATTTTATATCCAAATTCTGATATTTCGACCATAGAGTTTAAATATAATCCTATCGAAGAAAAATATAAAAATTACTCTGCGCCTAATCCTATCGAGGTTAATTATAAGGGGATAGCTGGAGATAGATATATTGCCGATATTTCAATCCATCCAATTATTTATAATAACCGAAACAAAGAAATTGAGATTATCACTGAAGCAGAAATCGAAATAGATTTTGATGATACTTATGCAAAATATACAGATAAAAAGTTTGATATGTTTCTAATAAGTGTGTTAAATGCCAAAACTGCTCCAAATTGGTATGCTCCAGATGAAAAAAGAAAAAATACCGAAACATCTAAATATGATATTTTACAAAATGAAGAAAATTTTAGCTGGGGTAAAATTAAAATTGATAAAGAAGGTATATATTATTTAAATATTAGTGATTTAAATAATGCTGGATTTAATATAAATTCAAATAACGCTAAGACAATAAGAATTTATGGTTATGGTGGAGAAGAATTAACTCAAAGCAAAAGCCTCTTAAATTTTAATGATTTACCCGAACAAGAATTCTATTTACAAGAAAATAATTCCGGCACTCCCGAGAAAATTATTTTCTATGCTGCTGGTATCAAAGGAATTACTACTAATGTGATAAATGGCATTTCTTATGACTTTATCCGCTATATTAACGCATATTCAAATGAGAATTATTATTTAATAAGCGTAGGTGGACAGGTTAATCCAAAAATTAATCCCACTCCGGTAGAAATTCCAGAAAGCTCTGAAATGAGGAATTTGCTTTCTTATGAGCATTATTTATACGATGAAGAAGATATTTTTAATCCAGGAGCTAGCGGAACTGGTAGGAAATGGTTTGGAAAATCATTTTTTCCCATTACAATTTCGCATAAATTATACAATTTAGATAGAAATGGTACTATCAATTATTATTTTACTGGTGCTTATAAAGTAGGGACAAATGTATCTTCATCATTTAAATTTTATGAAAATAGCAAACAAATTTATTCAGTAAATAATAATTTTGCTTATGATAGATTAATTGGTACTGAAGCCAAATTCGAAACTCCAGCTATAAATATAGCAAGCGATGATAGAAGTACTTTTAAAATTGATTTTGATATCGCTACTAAAAATAGTTTCGGTCAAGCATATATGGATTATTATATAATAAAATATCCTCGCAGTTTTAATGCAATTGAAAATGAATTAAATGCTACAATCGCTCCTAAAGATGTAGGATTAAACCAAATTACTGCTGTAAATTTTAGTTCTGATAAAATTTATGGATGGGATATTAGTAATAGAATGTTCCCTATTATTATTAAAAATCATAGCACTACGCCAAGTATTTTTATTATACGTAACGAAACAAGCTATAATTCTGGGAATCATTTTTATTTAAGTTCTGCACCTCACAAAGCTCAAATAGAAAAAATTAATATTGCAAATATTAGAAATGAAAATGAAGAAGTAGATATGCTTTTAGTTACTCATCCAGATTTATTAAATTCTGCTGAACAATATGCTAAATATCGCACTTCTCGTGGTATAAAAACAAAAGTCTACACAACTACAGATCTTTTTAATGAATTCGGAGCAGGTGTCCCCGGTCCATATTCAATTAGAAACTTCGTTTCCTATAAATTAAATAATGCAAGTTATAAACCAAAATATTTATATTTATGGGGTGGCACTCATTACGATTACAGAAATATAGTTGAAAAAGAAACAAATTTTGTTCCTATTTTTGAAGGTTTAGATGGCGAGGGTATTCTAAGCAATAACGATGCAAGTGATGAACTATATGCTTATGCAAAAGGTAATGACTATCTTATGGATATTGCAATTGGTAGAGCACCTATAGAAAGCAATGATGAAGGAATTGTAATTCTAAATAAGATGATGCATTATGAAAATAATTCTTCAACTGATGACTGGAGAAATATTTTTACTATTCTCGCTGATGATTCTTTTGCTGAAAGCGATAAAGGTGAATCTGTTCACACTTATCAAAGCGAATCTTTAGCGTCTTTATCATCATTAAAAGATTTTCAAATAAATAAAATTTATTCCGCACAATTTCCAACTGATGCAAATTCAAGCGGACGTAGGAAATCAAAAGTAACTTCTGAATTACTTAATTCAAGTAATAAATCGGGAAACGTTATTCTCACTTATATAGGTCATGGTAATCCAAGAGTACTAGCGCATGAGGAAATTTTCGAGAGAGATAAAACTACACCATTATTTCAAAATTTAGATAAATTATTCTTTTTCTATACTGCTACTTGCGATTTTGCTTACATCGATTTAAGCCAGACTCGTTCTGGTGCTGAAGAATTGTTTAAGCATAAGCATGGAGGGGCAATTGCCTTATATTCCACTACTCGAAGCGTTACTATTAACGAAAATGGTGCTTTGGTTAATGAATTTTTCAAAAATATACTAAATAGAGATGATAATAATCAAATTTTGCCTATAGGAAGTATTGTTTCTATTACAAGGAATAATAGAAATTCTAATAATAATAACAATATTATACATAATGACGCACTTTACATTTTGATAGGAGACCCATCTCTTCAGCTTTTAATACCGGAATTGACAGTAAAAATTGAATCGATTAACGATATTTTAGTCGATTCTGTAATGAATAAAATTGAATTAAAAGGACTAGAAAAAGTAAAAGTAAAAGGAAAAATTCTTAATCCAAATGGAGAAATTAATAGTGATTTCAATGGTTCAGCTCTAATTAATTTATTTGATGCTTCCGAAAAAGTATCATTTACTGAACAATTCGGTGCTAATTATACCATAAATAAACTAGGAAATGCATTAAGCAAAAATTCTACTGAAGTAATTAATGGAAATTTTGAAATAGATTTTATTATTCCAAAGGATATTAGCTTTGCTGATGGGAATGCAAAACTTGCTGTCTTTGCTGTGAAAAACGATAGCTCTCAGACTGCAATGGGTAGCACCGAGAGAATCTCAATTCGCTCGATTGATGAGACTGCTGTAATTGAAAATAATGGTCCAATGGTGAATCTTTTCCTAGAGAATAGAAAATTCATTTCCGGTGATCAAGTTACACCTAATCCGCTATTAATTGTAGATTTAAGCGATGAATCCGGCATTAATACTGCTGGAGCTGGTATAGGACATAAAATTGAAGCATGGCTCGATGAATCAGCAGAAAGCATTGACTTAACGCACTTGTATAAAAGCTCATTTCATATCCCTAATTCTGGTACTATAGAAAAGATAATTGAAAATATTTCTCCCGGATTGCACTCAATCAAAGTACGCGCATGGGATGTTTATAATAACTATACTGTTTCTTATACTGATTTTAAAGTAGGAGATAATTCAGGAACTATGATACTAAATACTTATATGTATCCTAACCCAATTATTGAATCAGGACATATTTCTATTACTCATTCAATTACTTCTGGATATGATATAATTATTAAAATTTCTGATATAAATGGTAAAATTGTAAAAGAAATTAACAAACCCGGAACATCATTAAATACTGCGATAGCAGAATGGGACGGTAAGGATAATTACGGATTAGCATTACCGGAAGGATCATATTTCTATACCGTAATGCTTAAGACAAAAACAGAAACTGCCAATAGCTTCGGAAAATTTATGCTTATAAAATAAAATAAAATTGATCAAAATACTTTAATATATACTTAAGTATATTATTTATTTTGAATTAACGAAACTATAATTACGAATATTAAAAATCAATAAAAAATTAAATCGGAGGAAAAATGCAAATTACGAAAATCGCAAAACTATTAATTGCCGTTTTTGCATTATTTGGACTTTTAAGGGTAGATGCTTTCGCTGCTGCTAATGCTGGCTCTGCTGTACCTTTTCTACTAATTACACCAGATTCTCGTGCTACAGGTATGGGAGATATTGGAACCGCAATAGCTGATGATATAAATGCTGTTTATTGGAATCCAGCCGGACTGGGTTTCAAGGGATATATTAATCCGGAAGCTGAATTTGAAGAAGATTTAATACCATATAGACAAGTATCGCTATCTTTTACTAAATGGTTACCACAATTTAATGCCGACTTATTCTATAATGCTGCTGCTTTTGGTCATTATTTTGAGGAAATTAATGGTACAGTAGCTTTGAATTTCGTTTTTATGAATATGGGTGAATTTACTCAAACAAATAATAATGGTGATGAAATCGGTAAATTTATCTCCAATGAATGGACACTTGGTCTTAGTTATGGTACAAAAATTACTGAAGACCTCGCTATTGGCGCACAATTAAAATTTATTCAATCAAATTTAGCCCCAAAAGCAGTTGGAATGTCTGATGCCGGTACTGGTACAAGCGGTGGATTTGACATCGGTTTGCTTTATAAACCAACAAAATTAAATTTATTCGGATGGAACTTAAATAATAAATTCTCTCTTGGATTTAATTTACAAAATATAGGTCCTAAAGTAACTTATAAAAATCAATCCGACCCATTACCTACTAATTTAAGATTAGGTGCTGCTTTAACTATATATCGTGATGAATATAATGATTTAAAAATCTCAAGCGATGTATCTAAAACTTTAGTTTACCGTGATGATAATGGTGCAAAACCTATTCCAGCAAACTTTACTTGGGCATGGAAAATTCCCGGAGTCGAAGTCGGAGTAGGATTAGAATATTGGTATAAATATAATAATACACCTATCGTAGCAATTCGTGGTGGATATTTCAATGAACCTGAAAGATTAGGTAAAAGAAAATATTTTACTTTCGGCGCTGGTGTGAAATACAGAATGTTTAATCTCGATATGAGCTTTATTAATCCATTAGAAGAAAATCACCCATTGGCAAATACAATGAGATTTACATTATTAATCGATTGGAAATAAAATAAGTAAGTAATAGAAATTAATAAATTAAAAGTTCATAATGCATCGTTGCAAAATGAACTTTTTCTTTTTTTATTTAGCTAAATAGTAAATTTCATGCTATCTTATTGAAGTTATCGAATAGAAAAGAATATTTGTTATACTTCTTTTTTTATAAATATGATAATTAATATATAATTTAATTTTAATTAATTAAATTATTTTTATTAATTTTATGATTTATTTCTTACAGCAATTGTCTTAATTCACACTTTTTGTGCTAGTTGAAAATATAAAGATAATAATTTCAAAAGGATAATATATGCAATTAGATTTTTTAAAAAGTAAAAAGTTTTGGATAGAATTTTTAATTATGACCTTCGGAATGCTAATCGCAGCAGTAGCAGTTCATTTTTTTCTAATTCCGAGTAAATTAATTATTGGTTCGATTTCAGGGCTTGCTATTGTAATTTATAGAATAACTGGTTTATCAGTTTCTATAAGTTCTTTTATTTTAAATGCTTTACTTTTAGTTTTAGCATATATGATGGTTGGGAAAAAATTTGGACTAAAAACAGTTTATAATTCCTTAATATTTTCACCTTGGTTATTATTATTAGAAATATATTTCCCAATAAAAGAATCAATTATGCAGGACCCATGGTTCGATTTATTATGTTTTGTCCTGATAATGAGCGCAGTGCAAGCAGTTTTATTTAAAATAAATGCCTCCACAGGTGGTTCAGATATTATTGCAGTTATATTAAATAAATATTTACATTTCGATATTGGAGCTTCAATTACTATCACAGGATTTGCTATCTGTAGTACAGCTTTTTTGGTAAATGACATCAGGTTAGTTATAATAGGGTTTATAGGTACTTGGATAAATGGATTAATTATTAACAATTTCAGTGAAAGCATAAATATGAAGAAAAGGGTATGTATTGTATCTTTAGACTATAAATCAATCCAAGAGTTTATTATGTATACTCTAATACGAGGTGTAACTCTATACGAAGTAACAGGAGGATATTCAAACAAAAAAACTATGGAAATCGAAACACTATTAACAAAAGATGAATTCGCAAAATTAATGGAATATATTAATAATGAACAAATTAATGCTTTCGTTACTGCGAACAATGTAAGCGAAATTTATGGATTCTGGATAAAAGACAAAAAACAATATTTGCGACGTAAATTTTAAAATACTTAGTGTGAGAATTATTATATAAATAGATTATTTATAATGATAAATTGAAAAAGGATAATGAAACTATTAATATAGTAACATTATCCTTATGATTTTTACTCTTCTTGCTAATAAACTAACTAAAAGGATTAATTTTTAGCTAACTGATTCAGGTATTTTCTTTTTGAATAGTTTTATCACACTTCCAATAAGAATTCCTATACCTCCTATCAACAATGCGTATAAACCCATTCCTTTAGTTGCTGCTGAATCATTTGCATCACTAATATAATTAAATGCAAGCAATACAATAATTAAACCAAATAAGATGCAAATCACATAAACCCATTTTTTATTTAGCATCGACAATAAAATAGATAATACAGCGAGAACAATAAAGAAATAGGCTACTCCACCGGATTCCATCATGGTAGCACTTATGCCTTGTATTTCAAGCATAGGCAAAAACACGCTTATGATAGTCAAAATCCCACCTATCAGAATTATAGGATCAATTTTTTTCATACTTGTACCTTAATAATAATTTAAAATATTATTTTTATATTTTCATATAAAAACACTTTTACTAATAGCAAAATTATTTTAAATAATCAATATAGGCAATAGCAATTATTACTTATTTTACATAAGTAATATTACCGAGAAGAAATATAAAATTTTGCTTAATTTTACTATAATTTTAAATCTCTTCCTAAGATATTCTGAATTTTTTCAGTTTTGGATTTCATTCGAGATTGCTCTGTTTTGCGATAATCAAATTTTAAAGAGCAATATATTCTATCGCATTCCGGTTCAAGTATTTTATAACAATCATTTATAACTTTCATAGTATCATCGAAATTGCCCTCGATGATTGTTCCCATCGGAGTGAGCTGGTATTTCAATCCGCTTTTATCAATGATATTAATCACTTTTGCTACATATTGGCTTACGCTTACTCCTTTATCAGTAGGAAACATAGCAAATTCTGTAAGTAACATAAATTGTCCTTTCTTTGATAATTTGAGATTATTTATCAATTAGAAATAAATTTTAGACCTATTACTGATGCAATTAATGTGCAGATAAAGAAAATTCTCCAAAAATCAGTTGGTTCTTTGAATATAATAATTCCAATTATAAGAGTAAGCAAGGCACCTGTGCCAGTCCAAACTGCATAAGCAGTACCTAATGGCAACGTCTGAGTAGCTTTTAATAGTAAAATCATACTAAGAGCAAGACACACTATAAATCCGACAAACCACGCTACAGAAGCAGCGCCAGAAGTGTTATGATGCATGCCTAAACAAGTTGTAAACCCTGCTTCGAATAGTCCAGCAACAAATAATATTACCCAATCCAATTTATATTATTTCCTTTTAATTTTATTTTCATATATTTCTATCCACTGCTTCACATTAATTTTCTTGCATAATTCTGCAATTACATTATATGGAATATCATCTAATTTCTTTAATTTTAAGCAACCTTTGCCCAAATCCGGCTTTTTGCCTGTTGCTTTTGTATATTCAGCAATTAACCAATTATAAATATTTTCCTCAGAATATAAAACCAATGAATGCAAAGAAATTGAATTTTTATTTGCTGCTATAGAAATAAAAGGTAATTCCGTCTTTGGTTTGCACTGATACCCATCAGGATATATATCGTAAGGTACTACAAAAGATGGCATACCATATTGAATCATTTCTACGAGGCTTTTATCAACATTGTTTTTAATAGTATCGTAGGTCTTTTGGTAATATCCTTTTAATTCATCTGGCAACGTTTCGATGTATTCTTTTGCATTTTTACTTGCAATTGTCTTCATTACAGTTATATTATTTAGATTTTAAAATTAACTTTTGTTATTTAATAACATTTCGACCAAATCAACTGTCATTATTTTATCAGCTTCAGCCGAAAAATTAGCTACAATTCTATGCCTTAGTACAGGTCTAGCCACTGCCTTAATATCCTCGATATCAGGGGTAAATTTTCCAAGAGAAGCAGCACGCGATTTTGCTCCTAATATTAAATACTGAGAAGCTCTTGGACCAGCTCCATAGCTCACATATTCTTTAATAAATTTCTTATCAGTACTTTCAGGGCGAGTGCTTCGCACTAAATTTACGGCATATTCTACAACTCCGTCTGCTACAGGGACTCTGCGTACTAAATCCTGCAATTGAATAATATCATTAGCATTTAAGAGTTTATTAATTGTTGGTTTATAATCAGAAGTAGTTGTCTTCACAATTTTCAATTCTTCAATTTCAGAAGGATAATCTAACCATATATTGAACATAAACCTATCGAGTTGTGCCTCTGGTAGCGGATATGTACCTTCTTGCTCAATTGGGTTTTGAGTAGCTAGCACAAAAAATGGTGCTTGCATTTTGTAAGCATTTCCTGCTGCAGTTACAGAATGCTCTTCCATAGCTTCAAGAAGTGCAGATTGAGTCTTAGGAGGAGTTCTATTAATTTCATCAGCTAAAATTACATTAGCAAAGATGGGACCTTTGATAAATCTAAAATTCTTTGCACCAGTGGATACATTATCTTCAATAACTTCGCTTCCGGTTATGTCTCCAGGCATTAAATCAGGAGTAAATTGTATCCTACTATATGATAAATCAACCGTTTGAGCCAAGGTTTTAATTAGCAGGGTTTTAGCTAGCCCCGGCACACCTATTAAGAGGCAATGTCCACGCGCTAGAAGAGATATTAATAATTCATCAATTATTTGCTCTTGCCCTACTATTATTTTACCGATTTCGCTTTTAATAGATTGTATCGATTGAGTAAGGATCTTGATAGCTTCAGTATCTTGAATATTATTATTTGACATAAATATTTACAAAGTGATAAAATATCGAATTATATGAATAATTGCAAGAGTATTAAGACGTTTTTCGTTAAAATTTTGTGTATTACTTAAAATTAATTAAATAATCAAAATTGAAAGTAAGCAAAGATTTTAAGTATTAATTTGCTGTTAATTCTCGCAGTAGAGCTTGCTTTTCTATCTCTAATTGACGGATTTTCCTTTCGATTTTATCAATTTCTTCAGGCATTGAGTCAATTTCTAAGCGGATTTTGCTTGCAGCTTCATCAATTAAATCAATTGCTTTATCCGGTAAAAATCTTTCAGAAATATATCTATCGGATAATTCCGCAGCCGAGACTATAGCCGCATCGGTGATCCTTACTCCATGATGAATTTCATATTTTTCTTTTAATCCTCTTAAAATTGATATTGTATCCTCTACACTTGGTTCACCAATATAAACTTTTTGAAAGCGACGTTCTAAGGCTGCATCTTTTTCGAGATATTTTTGATATTCATCTAAAGTAGTAGCGCCAATACACCTGAGGTCGCCTCTGGCAAGAGCAGGTTTTAATATATTTGCTGCATCGAGACTTCCTGAAGCCCCTCCTGCACCGACCAAAGTGTGAATTTCATCAATAAATAATATTATTTCGCCATTAGAATCAGTAACTTCTTTAATAACAGCTTTTAATCTTTCTTCAAATTGACCTCTAAACTGAGCTCCAGCAAGTAGTGAGCTCATATCAAGAGCATATAATTGCTTAGATTTTAAGTTCTCTGGCACATCTCCAATTACAATTCTCTGAGCTATACCTTCTACAATAGCTGTTTTACCTACTCCCGGGTCGCCAATTAATAATGGATTATTTTTAGTCCTGCGAGTAAGCACCTGCAAAACTCTTCTAATTTCATCATCTCGACCTATTACAGGATCAACTTTACCTCTTCGAGCTTCATCATTAAGCAATTTAGCGTATTTGCTAAGTGCAGCCATTTTATCATCTGGATTTTTATCAGTAATACTACTGCCACCACGGACAGTTTGCATTGCTTGATAAATAGTTTGTTTAGTGATATTTTGTTGTTTTAGTATATTTTTGCAATTTGAATTTACTTCTGCTAAGGCAATAAAAATATGTTCAGTAGAGACAAATTCATCTTTCATCAAGGCAGCTTCTTGAGCAGCAGAATTTAGAATTTTAGTAGTTTCTCTAGATAAATAAGATTCTAAATTATTCGTATTTTTTGGGAGCTTACTAATTAGCTCCATTGTCTTTATTTTAATTAAATTTATATCAGCACCTATTTTGCTGACAATATTAGTAATTATACTATTTTTATCTTCTATAATTGCAGCAAGTAAATGAGCAGGTTCGATTGCTTGATTTTCGTTACTTTGTGCAATGTCTTGAGAATTTTGAATAGCTTCTTGCGATTTGATTGTAAATTTATTTAAGTTCATAAATTATTAGCTTTAAACCTCGCTTAATTTTAAAATTATATATACTATTTTTCATAACAAGCTATTGTAATGATACGTATTGATACGCAAATATGCGATTATAATACGATTCTTTTATAAAAAGTATAGTTTACAGACCTTCTGGATACTCCCTAATTACCGAATAAAGAAACTCCTCGTCAAATATATTTATCCAATGTTTTTAGCTTGAATAGCTCATTATTCCCTCTCTATATAACGGTATTTGGTTGTTCTTTTATCACC
>CALLXS010000030.1 GCA_937875295.1 uncultured bacterium
AGAAATTAATATTTTGATTTTATTTATTTTTACGGCATTCATTTTTAATATTTATATAAAAAAAACGGATTTCAAGAAATCCGCTTTTATATTAATACTTTTAAAATATTATTATTTATCATTCATAGACACATATAAATCTTTTAATCTTCGTCTAAGATGAAGAACTGCATACCTTTTGCGTGCAAGTAAAGTATTTATATTGACACCTGTTTCTTCTGACATTTCCCTAAATGATATTCCTTCAAATTCATTTTTCTCGAATACTTCTCTTTGTTCGTCTGGTAATTCCGCTAAACCCTCTTGTACTGACTCCCAAATAGTTTTCCGCATTAAATCAATTTCGGGGCTATTAGCGTGGTCTCCTAAAAAGTTTTCAAAAGAATCTGTAATGTCGTCATTTTGATTTGCTGATTGCAGATCAGTAAATGTCTCAGCTCGCTTTTTTCTATATGAATCAATAATTCTATTCCTTACAGCAGTAAAAACCCAAGATGCTATGTTTTCTATAGGCTTTTTTACATGATGAGATGCAGCTAATACGTTGGTAAAAACATCTTGCAAAATGTCTTCGGCTTCTTCTTGACTTCTTACTCTTTGTCGAATAAAACCGAGAAACTTCTTACGGTCTGTTTTAAATAACTTTTCTAATTGCTTTTCTAATTCCATTTAACCTTTCGGATTAAAGTATGAAGTTCATATTTTAATTAAATATAAGTCATTATAACAATATTTAATATAAGCATTTACAATATGAGTTAAATAAAAATAACACTTAAATAAAAACTTAATACTTATGTTAAGAATACAATAATACGAAAATTTTTATTAAAAATACAATATTTTTAAAATCTTAATTTTCAATTAACATTTCCTAAAATTATCTTAATAATCTTAGAAATAATTTAGTATTATATATACGTTTGAATTATTTTAAAGTTTGAATTTCTACAGGAACTACTCCATCATTTATCATATCGATTTCACGTGCTGCTGTTTCCGATAGGTCAATTATTCTTCCTGCAATATGTGGTCCTCTATCGTTAATTCTTACAATTACGATTTTTCCATTTCTCATATTTTTTACTTGTACAATAGTACCGAATTGTAGCGTGCGATGTGCAGCAGTAAATTTGCTTTTATCAAAAACTTCTCCTGATGCAGTAGTCCTACCATCGAACCCAACCCCATAATATGATGCAAAACCATCTTCAGTGAATTCAATTGAATTTGAATTGTAATTATCATCGTTTACAGAATTATCACTTTCTTCATCTCTAATATCATCTGACGAATTTTCTTTTGTATTTCTATTTTGAGTAGAATTCTTATTAGTTCCAAATTGGTCACTTTTATTTTTCTTTTCTGCAAATCGAATAGTTGAAGAACATGATGATAAAAATAAAATAGCAGTGATTGCTGTAATTTTAATTATAGTTAAAATTAATATTTTACTTGTTCTTAATTTAATAAACATCTGAACTAACTAAGTGAATGTCTAAGAATTTAATTGTCTTCATTATAATCATAATTTATGTCTCTCCATTTTGGTATTTTGATTTCCGGCTTTTCAATATAAATATAATTATTTTCTTCAAAAATCTGATATGTTTTCAAGCATGCTTTTCCATTTTTTGTATTTACATTTTCACCTGTACGATAATTGTAAGACCAGCCATGAAGTGGGCAAGTTACAGTATTATCTCTAATAATTCCATTATAAATTTCTGAAGCATGCCTATGTAAGCAAATATTTGATAAACAAAATAGTTCACCTTTAATTCTAAATATAGCTAATTGCATATCAATATCATCGTCGAATTCTAATAAATAACCTTTTTTCTCGACCAGCTTATCCGAACGGATAGCTTTTAGAAATTTTAAGCCGTTTTTTTCAATTTCCGTGTATTCACTTATAAACATTTTATTTATAATGTATTATATTATAATCAATATTAATTATTTTATATTATTTCTTTCTTTTGGCTAAAGTGCATTCGACTTCGTAAGACTTATTATCCCTAATATATTTTACTAACACTTTGTCGCCAGGTTTTAATTCTCGAAGAGTATATGTAAGATCATATAAATTATTCATTTTCTTGCCGGCAAATTCAGTAATTATATCACCATTTTTTAGTCCTATTTTTTGAGCAGGAGAGCCCTCGCTTGCTCCCGAAATTGGCATACCCTTTGGATCTTCAGCAAAATTTGGTACAATACCGAACCATACTCCGGAGCTACCCATAGTCATAGGCTTTTGGTTTTGATCAGCGATTATAGGTGTATTAATAAAATCAGGTTTTTCGGGTGAATTTGCAATTTTTCTAATTACTTGTTCTGAATAATTTATTATATCATTCATTCCTTTGAAATTAATTTTTTCATAATCATCAAATGGAGTGTGATAATCAGAATGAACTCCAGTGAAAAACATCATTACAGGAATATTTTCAGCATAAAATGAAGTTTGGTCGCTTGGAGCGAATCCATCTTTTAATTTAGTAATAGAAAATTGAGAATTTTTAAATACTTCATCAATAATATTTTCATTTGTTTTTGATGTGCCCACTCCCATTATGCTTAATTTATTATCAACTAATCTTCCTATCATATCATAATTAATCATAGTAACGATTTGATTTAAAGGCACAGGGGAATTCTTAACGAAATTACTACTACCTATCAGCCCAGATTCTTCGTTATTAAAAGCTACAAATATAATATTGCGTTCTGCTGGATATGCTGAAAAAATTCTTGATAATTCGATAATAGCACTCGTACCGGAAGCATTATCATCGGCTCCATTATGTACTTGTGCAGAATCACCAATGAATAGAGAATTAAATTTCCCCATTCCTAAGTGGTCAAAATGAGCACCGACTACTATGTATTCATTATTAAATTTTGGATTAATTCCTTCTACATATCCTACAATATTTGGAACTTCAATGTATTTAGTTAATTGACTTATTTTAAAATTAATTGATTTATCTTTTATTTCAAAACTATTTGGAGTTTTCTTTAAATTTATGTTATTCTCGATATTGTCTAAATCTTTAAGTTCTGGAAATAGAACCTTTGCCTCGCTTCTTGTAATTTGGATGACCGGAATCTCGCTTGATGCAAGATTATCATAATGATATGGATAAAAATCATCAGCATTAGAGTTGTTTCTCTTTATTAAAATTAGAAATTTTGCTTTGTTGTTTTTAGCATTATGAATTTTATAATTTATTGATGAATAATTACTCAAAAAATTATAATTGTCATTTCCATTTAATGATGAATCAGATAGAACAATTACTGCTTTACCATTAGCATCTATATTAGAATAATCATCATAATTCATATCTTTTGCTGTAATACCGAATCCAGCAAACACGATAGGTATATTTTTAGCTTCGGCATTACTTGAAATAGGTAATACTCGCCATTTCTTAGTAGATAGTAGTGTATTATTGATTTCAAGGAATGAACTCTTTTCAGTATCCTTATTTATTGATATTTTATAATATCGGAAATATTTATTATTAAAATTGATCTCTGAATTATTATCGCTGATAGTATCTGAATTAAATGATTTTAAACCATATTTTTGAAATTTATCTGCAATATATTTTGCAGCTTGCATTCCTCCGGTGGTGCCGGGTTCCCTTCCCATTAAGCTATCTGAGCTAAGAAATATTAGAGATTCTTTGATGTTTTCAAGATTAGATTTCTCGAATTGTTTACTCGAGCTTTCATTAACAAATGTAAGGAAAGCTAAGAGTAATAATATATAATTTAGTATTTTCATTTAAGTTTGAATTTTGTGATATTTTCTTTATTCGGATGAAATTTTTGATTAAGTTTTTCTGCTACATTTGGTGGTACAAATGCAGATATATCTTCAGAATATCTTGCTAATTCTCTTACAATAGATGAATTTAAATAAGTATATTTTTCATCAGGTGCTAAAAAAATTGTATCTACACCACTATAGAGTTTTTTGTTCATCAAAGCAATTTGAAATTCATATTCAAAATCGCTTACAGCTCTTATTCCTCTAATTATAGTATGTGCATTAGCATTTTTTGCATAATCGACAGTAAGCCCTTTGAAAAAATCTACTTTTACGTTAGGTAAGTGTGATAAAGCGATTTTTGCCATTTCGACTCTTTCAGGTTCAGAAAAAACATTTTTTTTGTTTGAATTTACAGCGATTAGAAGTATTACTTCATCAAACATTTGAGAAGCTCTTTGCATTACATCTATATGCCCAAAAGTAATTGGGTCAAAAGTACCGGGATAAATAGCTATTTTACTCATTATCGTTCTTCCTTATAATATAATGTATAATAATGCATTTTAAGCATTCTATCATAACCTTTTTTAATTAGTTCTGAATTATTTAAAATGCTAATTTTAAAGTTTTTATCTAATTGTATAGTAGATTTCATATCTTTCATTTTCCTTTTTACAGCATCATTTGCAATTTCAAAATTACTTCCAATTTTGTCACCAGAATCTTTTTCGTATGCTGTAGTAAATTCTCTAAAGCTTTCAATAAGCTCTGGAGATTTAAAAACTTCATTTTCGAATTTATATGAATTGAAATTTTCATTATCTTTGAAATAATTCACAGAATTGCGTAAATATTCAGCTTGGTCTGATTTAGTAATCTCGGGGTTTTCTGGAATTATTTCTTCAATAAATGATTTACTAATCTTCATTGCAACTTCAGTTTTATAATATTCGTCTTTTTTGCGTTTAATGTTAAGGAATTCATTCATCCAATACATAGCTTCTTTATTTTTGTTTAGATTATCAATAGCCAAAACTAAATACCCACTTTCCTTTAAAGTGTTAAAGATTAGGCAACCTTTATCTAATTTATTAATATTGATACCAAAGTCAGGTTCTAAGCCAAATGAACCGGAATCAGCATAAATTTTTAAATAAGTGTCTTTGTTTTCTGACTTAAATATGCCGATAGCATCGACCATTTCGCCTTCGATAATGCAATCTTTGAAATATACTAAGTATAATTCTCCTTTTTTAATATTTGCATTATTTGATGCTTCGTAGAGTAATTTAGCTATTTTTTGTGAATAATTAAAAATAGAAGTTGGATCTTCAAAGATATTTAAGGCATAATTATAAATTTCATTGAATTTAATATCATCAGAATGAGTGAAATGGTAAAATTCTCTATGCTTAAAAGGGGTAAAGAAATAATGAATGAGCAAGTCTGTAATATCGTCTTTTATATGAAAAGGTGTTTTTGAAAATTGAATTCCTTCATTTTCGTATTTATTGCCAATTTTATGTATTATTATTTCATTAAAGTTAATGTCGTCTAAATAAATCATAATTTGCTAAAATAAAGATTAAATTTCATAAAAATAAAACTATAAAACCATAGAATGCAAATATATATAAATGCTTTAGAAATAAAGATATAAAAAAGAAAAAATAAATCAAAATATTTTGTAACTTTTTGAATACCTAGTTCGTCTACTATTATAAATATGGTATTCATAACTAACAGAAACCATATAATTTATTTTCGTATTTTCTCCTATAGATACGAGAGATAAAGTACTCCATACAATCTCAATAATAGTTCAAGCCGTAAATCAATTAGAAAGTTTTACGGCTTTCTTTTGTAATGCAAAAATATAAAAATAATTTATTTCGTTTAATAAATATTTAATTATAATTGAAAAAAATAAGAGTATCTTTATTTTAAAAATATTTTGCCGAAATTATGTTATATATGTTAATTAGTAATAAATAGAAAATGCCAAATTCAATTAAAAAAGATAAGTTAAATAATCCTTTAGTCAGTAAACCATTGGTATTAGTTGTAGATGATAATCCAAACAATATTCAAGCTGTGGGAGCAAATTTGATTAATCATAATATTAGCATTTCAATGGCTGATAGTGGGAAAAAAGCTCTAAAATCAATTTCAATTAAGAAACCAGACCTAATACTCCTAGATATAATGATGCCCGAATTAGATGGATTTGAAGTAGCAAGATTAATTAAAGAAAATCCTGACACAAAAGATATTCCAATAATTTTCATTACAGCAAAAGCATCAGCTGAAGATATTGTAGAGGGATTTGAAAAAGGAGCTGTCGACTATATTACTAAACCGTTTAATCCTTCTGAATTAATTTCAAGAGTAAATACTCACCTTAAATTAAAAAAATTTCAAGATGTAATTAATTTAAGAAACAAAGAACTAGAAAACCTAAATATAGAATTAAATGAATTAATAGGTATCACTGCTCATGATTTAAAAAATCCAATATATAATATTCGATTATTAGCTAAAACATTGCAGGAAAATGACATTTCAAAAGAAGATACTGATGAGTTTATTAATGATATTGTTATCACTTCTGATAAAATGCTCGAACTCATAAAAAATATTTTGGAAGTAAATTCAGCTGAGCAAGGGAAAATAAAAGTCAACTTAACGGACACCGATATTAAGGTAATTACAGAACATATAATTAAAAATTATTTTGACAGAGCTTCAGCAAAAAATATTAATATACATTTCGATGCAAATAATTTCAATACTACTGTATGGACAGACGAAAAATATTTTACTCAAATAATTGATAATCTACTATCAAATGCCGTAAAATACTCTGAATATGGTAAAAATGTGTGGGTGACGATTACAAACGATGAAAAAAATGCCTTTATATCTATAAAAGATGAAGGACCCGGTCTAAGCGAGGAAGATCAAAGCAAAATGTATTTGAAATTTACAAGATTAACCCCTAAACCCATTGGAGACGAATCATCAACCGGCTTAGGATTATCTATAGTAAAAAAATATGTTGAACTAATAGATGCCGATATAATTTTGCATTCAGAATTAGGGAAGGGTTGCGATTTTATTCTTGAAGTCCCATTGAAAGGTAACGCAGAAGAGGAATTATAAGCTCATATCTTAAAAACATTATATATTTATATAAATTATATATAAAGAAAAAGGTCAGTGAAATACTGACCTTTTTTATTTGAAAATTTATAATTTGAGAATTTTTACTCTTTTATTTCTTTTACTTTTTCTTATTTTTCTTTGGTTGTACCCAATCTTCTTTGTAGTAGTCAGGACGCTCTTTCACAACTGCTTTGTAATATTCTTGATCGTAGTAAGAGCTTTTTGGATGTCTACCATTATCAATATTGACATCGTTAACATAACCATCATTAAATTTAACTACTAAAAATTTCCATAATTTTAACCATCTGCCTACAGTATTTTCAGACTGATTTATAGAATATTTTGTAATATAATCAACAGCTTTATTTTTATCAGTTTTATAAAAATCTAAAGCTCTTTTCTCAATAATTGGTTGATTATCGAAATATTCATTTTCGATTTCACTTTGTAATTGTTGTAAATCACCAATTGCTAAATTATATTTAGAATAAACTAAATTGGATACTAAATTAAATACCCAGAATCCACTTTCGAGACTAAATTCTGAAATTGCATATTTTGAGAATATTTCAGGAGGATATTTCATACCGACATACAAAGGATTATACACCGTTGTATAACTATCATCTACTCCATACCAAAAAATACCACCAATTTCATCTGGCATACTTGAGCGGGCTTGAGAACAAAAAGCAAAAGCTGTTTGCTGAGTAGAAATTGGTCTTTCCCAAATATATTTAGTATTTGTGTCGCCATCTAATTTCCAACCGAGTGGTTTCCAACGGTATGGGCATCCGTAAGGACCAGCAGCTAACCCTTTAGTCATATCAAATTCGGTACCTTCGAAATGGTCTCGCATAAGATTTATAGCATCCTTGACACTTAATTTTTTATCAGGTTTTACGAATAATGGATATGGTTCAGCTCCTACTACACATCTCCAATAATCTGAAGAGAAATTTTGAGATGGTGCAGCTCTTCTAAATAAACTCCATACTCTTCCTTCGCATGCAAGAAGACCATTTGGCTCAATTGGATTAAAAGCATCTGCGAATTTAAATTCGCCATCTTTTTTAGGATCATAATATTTCATATCTATTGCAAATTGCACAATATCTTTATTGTAAATGCAATTTTCAGGGTCGTTCATTGGAAATTCGCGAATTCTTGATTGATTAGCGTGAGCACTTATATAACCATCTGGTACTTTTACAGCTACATAATTAATACCTTTTTTTCCAATTCCCTTTCCGATTAAGTCCATTACCCAAACTTCATTTTTATCACCTATAGAGAATGATTCGCCAGTACTGTGATAACCGTATTCTTCGCACAGATTTATGATTATATCAATAGCTTCTCTTGCAGTTTTAGCTCTTTCTAATGTTACATATATTAGACTACCATAATCCATAATTCCCGTAGAATCTTTTAGCTCTTCTCTTCCTGTAAAGGTTGTTTCGCCGATTGTAACTTGATGTTCGTTCATATTACCAATAACTTTATATGTATGAGCGACTTGCTTTATCTTACCTAAGTATTTACCAGAATCCCATTCATATACTTCGAGCAGAGCACCGGCAGGGTGATCTTTAGCTGGTTGAAACCTAAGAGGTTCCATAAATCCACCAGCGTCAGCATTATAAGTTATCATTATAGATCCATCTGTAGATGCACCTTTAGATACAATTAAATTAGTACAACTATCTACTCTTGTAGGTAGTAAAATAGCAAAAGCAATGATTGTTAAGGATAAAAATCTATATATTGATTTCAATTTATTTCCTTTTAAGTGTTATTAAATAGATGTTAGTTTATTATTTGCAATTTAAGAATATTTTTGGAATTACTGGAGAAGTA
>CALLXS010000031.1 GCA_937875295.1 uncultured bacterium
AAAAATCATAAGATTATATAATTTTTGACAAATACATTAATAATTATTATAATGGAGAAGAAGGTAATACAGACAATTGGAAACTATTGGGTAACAGCGGAACTAATCCAAATATTAATTTCCTAGGTACTATTGATAATAATAGATTAGTATTTAGAACAAGAAATTCTGAAAGAGCGACAATATTATCTAATGAACCATTCGCCGGATATTTCGGATTAAATACACCTGCACCAGTCACTTTATTTAATATGAATGATGGAATGCTTAGAATTGATGGAGGAAGAATTCGAAAAAATACTGCATCAAATGAGAATTTTTCTTTATTTGAGCCTACAGCTTTCAATGGATTAAATAGTGGCTTACAATTACAAAACGGCTCTGATTTCTTTGGTATTTATATAGAACAATTAGATCAATATTCTATCGATCAAAATGATTTTGTAATTTATTCTGGTGATAATTTTGGTAATAATAATACAGAAAATATAAAATTTTGCCGGGCTTTATGGAACGGTTCTGTTCATACATTATATGAATATGCAAGAATTGATAGTAGAGGAAATTTTGGTCTTAATACATTGCAACCAACTGCAAGATTGCATATTAATTGTAGCAACGACAATCTCAATATGCGTGAAATTGGTAATTCAATTGAACATTCTAATTCAAATATTAGATTTGAAAATATTCCTTCTGGTACTGGATATACTTTAGTTGTAGATAGTGATGGATATGTTTATGCGGATAAAACAGGTTCTTCTCCTCAAGCTGGTATAATTGAAGACAAAAATGAATTAAACAACTTAAAGCAAGAATTACAAGAATTAAAAGACCAAATTAAAGATTTACAAAATGTAATTAAAGAACTATCTCTAAATAATCCTTATTCATTGCAAAATGCACCTAATCCTTTTGAAATGACAACTAACATTACTTACTTAATTCCAAGTAATGGAAATGTAAAATTAGAATTATTTGATGAATTAGGTTCTAAAATCAAAGTTTTAGAAGATGAATTTAAAGTAAGTGGAAAATATACATATAACTTAAATGGTAGCGAGCTATCTAATGGTAGTTATTTTTATGTATTAACTTTAAATAATAAACAAATTACAAAAAAAGCTATTAAATTATAAAACAATTAAAACATTCTATTTCAAATTATAACAACAAAATGTTTAAAATATTTAAATTTATAAAAGATTTTTTACTGTTTTTCCCTTTATCAGTAATATTTCACCCTTTTGCAGTATTGTTAAATAAGGGTTATTATTTCAACAAACTAATTTTTTGGATAAGAAAAAATAAAAGCCAACTATTGCTAAATGATTTTTATAAACCTGTCAGAGATTCTTCTACCCGGCCAGTATTATATAAGTTTATTTCTGATAATTTCGATTTAGTTAATAATGAAATTACATATGTCGAATTTGGTGTTTTTAAAGGAACTACCTTTAAATGGTGGATTGCAAATAATCTCAATCAAAATTCTAATTTTTTCGGATTTGACACTTTTGAAGGTCTACCAGAAAATTGGGGTTTCTATAAAAAAGGAGACATGCTTTCCGCGATACCAGAAATAAACGATTCTCGTGCTATTTTTATAAAAGGTTTATTCCAAGATACTTTAGTAAATTTCATTCAAGAGAATAGAGATTTATTTTTATTACCTAGACCTAAAGTAATTCATTTAGATGCAGATTTATATTCTTCGACATTATTTGCACTTACTCAAATGTATCCATATTTGAATAAAGGTGATTTCATTATTTTTGATGAATTTAATGTACCACTTCATGAATTTAAAGCATATAGTGAATTTGTAAGTTCTTTTAATGTAAAATTAAAACCAATTGTAGCTTTAAATAATTTTTATCAAACTGCTTTTATTGTTGAATAATAATTTTTTGACTTTACTATAAATTAAAGCATCTCTAAATTACATTTAGAGATGCTTTTCTCTTCTTACTAAAAATATTTTATTTCAATTTTTTAAAATCTTCTACGAGGTTAAGTTCTTCCCAAGGATAATTATCTCTTCCGAAGTGTCCATAATTAGCTGTTTGTCTATATATAGGACGTCTCAAATCTAAGCGAGTAATAATTCCTTTTGGAGTAAGGTCAATATTTTTTTGTATATATTCCGAAACAATTAATTCTTTGCTATGGTCTTTCGGAGCGAGCTTCACATTAATTGAGACCGGATCTGCGATACCAATTGCATAAGATAGTTGTATAGTACATTCGCTAGAGATACCGGCTGCTACAATATTTTTTGCTAAATGGCGAGCAGCATAAGCAGCTGAACGATCGACTTTCGTTGGGTCTTTTCCACTGAAAGCTCCTCCACCGTGTGGGGCTCTTCCTCCATAAGTATCTACTATGATTTTTCTACCAGTGAGCCCGGTATCTCCATGCGGACCACCAATAACGAAGCTACCTGTTGGATTCACATATATTTTGGTATTTTCGTCCATTAATTCTTTAGGAATAATCGGATTTATTACATATTTAATAATATCTTCTTTGATTTTCTCTTGAGATACTTTTGGTCCGTGCTGAGTAGATATTACGATTGCATCTATTCTTATTATTTGATTAGTCTCGTCGTCATATTCAATTGTAACTTGCGATTTAGAATCGGGTCTAAGATATGGCATTAAATTAGGTTGATTTTTGCGAATATCAGCGAGTTTATGCACTAATTGATGAGCAAATATTAATGTCGCAGGCATAAAATCAGGGGTTTCGTCGCAGGCATAACCGAACATCATACCTTGGTCTCCAGCTCCACCAGTATCGACGCCCATTGCAATATCGGGAGATTGGTGATTAATGACATTAATTACAGCGCAGGAGAGCGAATCGAAGCGATAATCAGCATCTGTATAGCCAATATCAGCAATTACATTTCGAACAATTGCCTGCAAATCGACGTAAGTCTTAGTAGTAATTTCCCCTCCCACTACTATCATTCCGGTAGTGGCATAGCATTCGCATGCTACTCTACTTTGAGGGTCTTCAGATAGCATTGCATCTAAAATGGCATCTGATACTTGGTCGCATACCTTGTCAGGATGCCCTTCTGATACAGATTCAGAAGTAAAAAAGTAAGTTCTTTTTTTTGTGTCCATTGTGCTTTTTCTTTCAGTTTTTTGTTTTTAGACAAATACAAAATTATTTATTTTACTATATATTAATAATATTAAATTAATAAAGCATAATTTAATATTCAATTTCGCTTGAATTTCCTACATTTAGAGTATTAAATCTTCCTTTTACAGAAGAATGATTACCAATAATTGAATTATGCAAAGTAGAAATGCTTACCATTGCGTTGCTACTAATAATTGAATTTCGGACTATACTATCTTTTACTTTAGCTCCATTTGCGATTGTTACATTTGGTCCAATCACGGAATTTTCTACAATTGCCGTAGAATCAATATAAACAGGAGGTATAATCACCGATCCCTCAATTTCAATATTCTGATTAAATTTGCTAAGCATATATTCATTTGTAGATAAGAGAGTTTCGGGTTTTCCGCAGTCATACCAGCCATCGACATTAAAAGTTTTGAATTTCTCTCCTCTTTTCATCATCATAAATAGAGCATCGGTCAATTGATATTCTAATTTAGTGCGAATATCTTTTTCAATTAATTCGTTTAAGCATTCAATAAGTAATTTCGGATTTTTAATATAATAAATACCGACAATTGCGGAATTTGAAACGAATTTTTCTGGTTTTTCTACCATATTTATAATAAATCCATTTTCGTCAGTTTCTACTACTCCGAATCTTCTAGGGTCTTCAACGTATTTTGTGCCGATTACGCTATATTCGCTTTTCATTAATTCAGTCAAATTTAGGTCAAAAATTGTATCGCCGAGAATTATCATCAGAGGATCATTTTCCTCATAAGTTTCTCGTCCGACCCAAATAGCGTGTCCTAAGCCGAGACTTGCCTTTTGCGGAACGAAATCAACTTCTAAATCAAAGTTGTTTTTTACATAATCTTGAATTAACTTCCCCATATATCCAGTAATTATCGTAGCCTTAGGTACTTTATGAGATTCTAATTCGCTAAGGATATGCCCGATCATTGGCTTTCCAGCTACATTTAATAATACTTTTGGTAAAGTGTAAGTATGCGGTCTAAGCCTTGTACCTTCGCCTGCTACGGGTATAATTGCTCTCATTTTTATTATATTAATTATTTATTAGAAATATTTGAAAATTAATTATTTGCAAAATTAATGATTATTTATTTAAAAGAGTAGGAATTAATACTTTTTTATTTTAAATAAATGATTAATTCATTATAAAAGTAATTTTTATACTATTCTTTTTGTTGGAATTACTTAATTTTGTAATTTTTAAAAAAAATGTAACATTTTTCCTATTTAAATTGTTGTTAACGTATGATAACTAACAATATTAAATATTAGTTTATTCAACAAGCTATAACCCAAAAGCAGTTGGAAATTCATAATTTTTCGATTTATAGATTAAGCAATAGATATAAAATAAATTGAATATCTACCATAGGAAATAAATTGCTTGAAAACTATATCATCGAAGATTAAAACATACTATTGTAAAATAATAATATATATACATAAGGATATTTCAATGAAAAACATATTTGTTATAATATGTGCATTTATGGCAATTTCACTATTTAGTGCTAATTCTCTTAGCTCAGCAGAGCTTAGTATTATTGATAATTACCATTCAAACATAATTAAAAATTCTAAAGGGCAAGTGCAAAAATACTCTGTATTAGTCTCATCTACGGCTAATCCAAGAAATAATTCTGATTTCAAAGAATATTATATTAATCGCGTACCTGATAAATTTTACCAAAAAGGAATAATTCAAATCAAAACCAAATTTAAAACTGACGACGGCAAATCTAATTTGCTTCAGGCAGCTAATTCTTTAAATTCTCAATTAAGCAGTATTGGGGCTACTAATATTGAGACTTTAGCTGATTATAATGAAATAACTAAATTTCCTGAAATGAAAAAATACGGTTTAGATAGAATTTATACTATTAATATTCCAAAAGATAAAGACCCATTAGAAGTATGTGCTGAATTAATGAAAAATCCAGATGTGGAATATGCCACACCTGTTTATGTCAGATTTAGTACAAAACATGTCCCAAATGATCCTATGATTACACAGCAATATGCTTTAGAATCAATGAAACTTTACGATGCTTGGGAAGTAACAAAAGGTAGCTCTGATGTAACAATTGCAATAATTGACTCAGGTACAGATTATAATCACGAAGATTTAATGAATAATATCTGGAAAAATCCGAATGAGACTCAAGCTAATGGCATAGATGATGATAAAAATGGAAAAATTGATGATGTTATTGGTTGGGATTTCGTTGGAAATATATCAACAGATGATTTATATAGCGGTAATTTTTATGAAGATAACGATCCTATTAATATCACAAATACTCATGGCACAAGCACTGCCGGTTGTGCAGCTGCAGTTACAAATAATAGCAAAGGAATAGCTGGAGCAGGATATAATTGCAAAATTGTCCCCATAAAAGTAGGTACTGAATTAGCAAATGTAGACGGTTTATATCAAACTTATAAAGCAATCATGTATGCTGCAAATTTAGGAGTAGATGTCATTAATTGTTCTTGGGGTGGTAGTGGATATAGCCCTGCAGATCAAAATATTGTCGATTATGCAATTAACGAAAAGGGTTGCTTCTTTGTAGCAGCAGCTGGCAACGAGACAAATCCTAATGATGACAATTCGTACTATCCTTGCAATTATCCAGGTGTATTTTCGGTAGGAGCTTACGGACCAAATTATGCAATTGCAAATTTCACTAACTACGGTTATAGCGTTGCTTCTTTTGCTCCGGGTGTATCAGTGCGAACATTAAACGCATTAAATAAATATACTAATATTCAAGGAACTTCATTCTCTTCTCCATATATGGCAGGAATTGCAGCTTTAATCAAATCTATTCATCCCGATTGGACTCCAAAGAAAATATGGCACCAATTGAGAAGTACATCAGATAGAGTTCTCAAATTAAACAACTCTCTTGATGATAGATTTTTTGGTTCTGTTAATGCTTATAAAGCAGTTACTTATAATAGTACTAATTCAAATTTGGTAGTACCGGGAATTGGAGTAGAAAATTATTCACTTGACGGAATAGAAACACAAAAACAAGTAATCAATTATGAAAAACATATTGTCAATATTAAATTAAAAAATCATTTAGGAGATGCAAAAAATTTAAAAATTAGAATTGGCTCTCCAGACGAATTCGTTGACTGCGACACAAGTTTTACTGTGGGTAATCTAAATGCTAATAATGAATTAAATTTAAATATTAATTTCTCATTGAATGATAAAAATCCTTGGAGCAATGGAACAGCAAAATTTGTAGTTTACTATACTGCTGATAACTATAATGATTATGAAATGATCCCAATTCCTATTAACGTACCTACAAATGTTAATACTGCTTTTTCCGGACAAAGTCTAGCATCATTTATTACTTCATCTTCGCCAAATATTGATGATGCCTTTGCTTTAGGTACTTTTGAAAGCTTACCGGGCTATTCTTTCGCTTTTTTATTGGATATCTCAAGTAGGTCAGTGAAAACGATTAAACCTTATTTAGAATATGCAACTTCTGCTATTTGTGGTGTAAATAAAGATCTTGCTTATATGGCAGCATATAGAAAAAGTTCAAATTTTGCTGCGATCCTAACATTACAAAGAAGTTCTAATTCAGATATATATGGACACACAACGTATAATGTATCAAATATTACTTCATTTGTAAATGATATTTATTTTAAGCAAAATGGAGAAGTTGGAATATTTTTAGGAGATGCTAAATCTGGGACTTGGGGCATCGGCTACACTAGCAATTCTGGTGCTACTTGGAATTTAATCCCAAACCCAATTTCTGCTCAAACAAATGAAACCGGTTTAGTCGGAGCAAGTGATTTTGATGGACAAAATAATGTATGGTTTGGTTCAAGCAATGGCAAAGTATATCATTCAAGCGATTTCGGTCAAAATTGGAATTTTACTCAGGCTTCTCAAAATCAAATTGTAAAAGTTGCATTTATTGACAATAATAATGGTATGGCAATGTATTCTACAACTGCCGGGGTAAGAGGTTTAGTTTCTACAACCGATGGTGGGCAGACTTGGACTGTTGTAAAGGATAACTTAATTAATATTGGGTTAAATCCTATAAAAATATTCGCCGATAGTAAAGTAAATTCTTATGTTATCGTAAATTATGATGGTGCTTTGTATCAATCATATAATAATGGATTTTCTTGGAAACCAATATTAAAATCATATAATTATAATGTTACAGCTGCTAGTGCAGGATTTGCTGAAGATAAAACTGTATCTGTTTCATTATTTGGAAGCAATGTAGAGAATGTTCGTTATAAATCTGTAAGTGCTGATGCAAAACCTAATTTAGCATTTGTTGATGCAAATCCATTTTCTTATGATTCTGTACAAGTAAATGAATTTAAAATTGGAAGAATCCAAGTTGCTAACGATGGTGATGCTGATGCAACTATAACTAATGCTAAAATTGAAGTTATTAAAGGAACTGCAGAGGAATTTGTTTTAATAAGCAACTTCAATAGCTTAAAAGCAGGAGCAGATATTAAATATATTGTGAAATTTGCTCCACTCTCAGAGGGTGAAAAAGAAGCAAAATTAATTTTAAATTATAATGACAAAACTATAGAAACTCGTTTAATAGGATATGCCTTTTCTCCAGCTAATGATGGACTTACAATCTTATCAGGATCTACTATTGAAATTGACACAGTAGCGCTACATACTACAAAGACTAAAGTAATAGTATTAAAAAATAGTTCTCCAATTGAATTTACAATTAGTAGCATTAATAAATCAGGAAATAGCGACCCGGATAACGAATTATCAATAATAACAACATTCCCTGCTACTATTAAACCAAACGAAGAATTTGAAGTAATAGCACAATTCACAGGCAAAGTAATTGGTACTAAATCCGGTACTCTCGAAATAAATAATTCTAGCCCGGTAAATCCTATTAAAGTAAATTATACTGCGACTGTTTACGACAACTCAAATGTGGCAGAAGATAATTTCATAAATAAAATTATTCCTAATCCGGCACAAAATCATATAACTATTACAAGTAATGATGCTAAAGATTACATTACAGCAATTGAAATTTATGGACAACAAGGCAATTTAGCTTTAAAATATCCAATTTCGAATCCGGAAAACAATATTTCTCTTGATATTTCTTCTTTATCGCAAGGAACTTATAATGTTATATTGATAAAAAGAAATTCAATAGAAAATCTAAAATTAGTAATAGTAAAATAATTTTATATAGTATAGGATAAAAAATGAAACAATTATTTAAAAACATATTGCTATTTAGCTCAATAGCATTATTTTTATTATCATGCTCAAGTACAAAAGAAACTGAAATGAAAGAACAAACAACTGATGCAAAACCAATTTTCATCATCAAAGTAACCCAAAATGATAAATCAATGGGCGAAATTTTAATACAACTTAATCGAGAAGCTGCTCCTAAACACGTAGCTAACTTCGAAAGTTTAGTAGCTTTAGGTTCATATAATGGAACTGCATTCCATAGAGTAATTCCAGGCTTTATGATTCAAGGCGGCGATCCAAATTCAATCAAAGGTCCAAGAAATACTTGGGGTTTTGGCGATCCTAATCAAGCTAAAGTACCTGCTGAATTTAGTTCTACACTCAAACACCTTAGAGGAACAATTTCAGCTGCAAGAAGCCAAGATCCTAATAGCGCTTCTTCACAATTTTTTATCTGCGTTGCTGATGCTCCTCATTTAAATGGTCAATATTCCATTTTTGGGGAAGTTATCGGAGGAATGGACGTTGTGGATAATATTGTAAAAGCTCCACGAGACAAAAACGACAATCCAGTTGATAAAATTTCTATGACAATTGAAAGACAGAAATAATATAATTTCTTAATATCATACAAACATCAAGCTCTCAATTCATATTTTTGAGAGCTTGTTATTTTATATAAAACAAAGAAAAAAATACTATTTTTTACCAATTGTATAATTTATTAACAATAACAAAATATTTTTTAACGTCTATAAAATTTTATTACTATTTATATAAAAAGGATTTAGATATGAATAATTATCATTTGACACACAAAGATGAACAATGGAGATTGTTTAAAGAAAAACAAAGTGATTCTCCAATAGGTACATTTAAAACAAAAGACGAAGCAATGAAATTTGCAATTGACTACATGAACAAAACATACACTGATGCTAGATTTAAGCAAGATGGTTCTGCAGGTTCATTAAAAATTCATGGCGTTGATGGTAAAATTCAGGAAGAAAGAACTTATCCAAGAGCAGCTGACCCTAAGGGCAATGGATAATCGATTCTCGCAAGCTGAAAAATAAATTAATTATATAATCTCATTTCATTTCAAAAGCTGAAGTGAGATTATTTTTTTATTTTTTTACTTACTATATGAAAATCATTATAAAATAATAGCGTTATTATAATAAGCTGGTAATAAGCATTATTTCTAAAATAAAGATGGAATCTAAAAATATATTAGAAAAAATATCAGATGTGTTTATGTTTCGCATAAGCAGTCCTGAGGAATTAGACACTGAAAAAGTCCCCTACTATACTCCTGGCTCTATCACTTGGGGTATAATGCTTCGCACAGCGATTATGGTGATTATTTCTGTAATTGGAATAGGTATTTATGGTGGGAATAAAATTGCATATTCATTCTTAATTCTAATTTGGATTATTGCGATTTATCCCGGATTTAGACAATTTCAAGAATATTATAAAAATCTTGAGAAAATCACCGAAGAAACAATGTGTGGCTCTTGCAGACATTTCGATGAAACAAGTCAATTATGCAAAATTTATGATGAACATATCACAAAAGATTACTTACCATGCCAGGGAGAGAACTGGGAATTAAAAGATATTGAGAATTAATTACTCCTATTAATAGCAAAAAGTAATACAATAATTAAAACAATTTTAATTATTTTTGAAAATGGAAATATATAAAATATATAACGAAGATTGTTTAGTTACAATGGGCAATATGCCTGATAATTTTATTGACTTTGTAATTACTTCACCTCCATACGACAATATCAGAAATTATAATGGTTATCACTTTGAATTTGAGAAAATAGCAATAGAATTATATAGAGTGTTAAAAATCGGAGGTGTAATAATTTGGGTAATAGCTGATGCTACTATCGATGGTAGTGAAACTGGTACTTCATTTCGTCAAGCATTATTTTTCAAAGAAATCGGTTTTAAATTGCACGATACAATGATTTATTATAAGAATAATCCAATGCCTCAGACTGGCAATAGATACCATCAACATTTTGAATATATGTTTGCTTTTTCAAAAGGTACTCCCAAAACATTTAACCCAATTTTAGAGCCAACTAAATATAAAGGTTTGGCAAATATGAAAAATAGAGGTCAAAATGGTTCATTAGATTATGAAAAAGTCGAGAGAACAAAAGAGAAAAAAATAGGAAATGTATTTTTTTATTCTATCGGTGGTGGAATTTCTACAAAAGATAAAATTGCATTTAATCACCCTGCAATTTTCCCAGAAGCACTTGTAGCTGACCAAATAAATACTTGGACAAATGAAAATGATTTAGTTTATGACCCTTTTATGGGAAGCGGAACTACTGCTAAAATTGCACATATATTAAAACGCAGGTGGATAGGTTCTGAAATCTCAAAAGAATACGTTGAAATTTCGGAAGCTAGATTAAAGGAACATACGATGAATGATTTATTTTCAGCGAAATAACATGAATTTAGTAGAAAGAGGGTCTCAAACAGCAAAAGACGGATTTAGAAACGAAGACGATATTGTTAAAAAATTTAATAGTTGGAAGAAAGATAAAGATGCTCAAGCATGGTTAACCTTAATGAAATACAAACTTTCAGAAATTGATTATGTTGAAGCTATAAAAATATCTGGTTACAAAACTGACGTTCAAGTACAAATTACAATAAAATTAAAGAATGCAATTGATGTTGAAAATTTACAAGTTAAATCAGTAAGTAATCCAAAAGGATTTAATCAAATATGTTGCAATTTAAAATAAATCCTGCAGAATTATTTGAATGAGAATAATATCTCTTTAAAATATTCTCTCACATTTTAATTTTAATACTTCATCTACAGTAAGTTTCTCCCGTATTTCCTGACATTTTTTTATTTTTATTACTATATTTTACAAATAAATATTAAAAAATATTTGCATATCTCGCAGAAAAGTCTTAATTTTGCTGTTCTAAAAAATAACTAACTTTTTTTAATACAATAATTATGCGGTTTATATCGTATAGGAGCTTGGTATGAGTTTACGTCGTATGTACGAAACGACAATAATAGTAAATGCAGCACTCGAAGATTCGGATATTGATGCACTTATCAACAAAGTTGTCGGAATTATAGAGAATCACAGCGGTCAAATTATCGAAATAAATAGATGGGGTCGCCGTAGATTATCATATCCGATTAACAAGAAATACAATGGTAATTACATCCATCTTGTGTTTGATACCGCCCCAAGCACAATTCCAGTCCTAGAACGATTCCTTATACTCGAAGATACTGTCTTGCGTCACTTATCATTAGTTTTACCTAAAAAACTTTATGATTACAGAGCTAAACGCGCTATCGAAGAAGGCATTGCATATAGTGCAATTAACCCAGATGCACAAAAGCAAAAAGAAGAAAAAGAAGAAACAGCACAAGAAGAAACAGGTAAAAATCTCGACAGTGCTAAAGAAGTAGCTGAAAATAAATCAGATGATGAAAAAAATGAGACAGAAGCAGAAGTAGAAGCTGCTGAAAGTAATTAATTTATTAAACTACTAAAACTTTCGGAGTGAGAGGAATTTAAAATGCAAATAATTTTAAGACAAAATATTGAAAAACTTGGTCAAATTGGCGATGTAGTTAACGTAAAAGACGGATATGCTCGCAATTTCTTAATTCCAAGAAGTTATGCTTATGTGGCAACTCCCGGAGCAATAAAAGCATTAGAATTTGAAAAGAAAAAAATTGCTAAAAAGCAAGAACAAGAAAAAGCTGAAGCTGAAGTTTTAGCTACTAAATTCAATAATATTCAAGTAACTATTCCTGTAAAAGTCGGCGAAGAAGGCAAACTCTACGGTTCTGTTACTCAGCAAATGATTGCTGAAGAATTAAATAAGCAAGGATTCAATATAGATAAAAGAAATATCTATCTCGACGATTCAATTAAAACTCAGGGCTTATTTGATGCAAAAGTCAAATTATATACTGATGTTTTCGCAAATATTAAAGTTTGGGTTATCGAAGGATAATTTAATCATTTATAGAGATATTAAATTTTAAGGGATTATACTTATTTTATAATCCCTTTTTTTTTATATATTTGTAAATTGTTTTTTTTGAATCAAAGTATTCATAAATTTAATTAAAATAATAAAAAACCAATTTGATACTAATTGTAATTTAAACCAAATGAAAAATAAGTTTTACATATTAATTATAATCGCATTTTTTACATGCTTCTCTAATTCCAAAGCTCAGGAATTTATACCAAATACTCTTACTCACAGCATAGGAGTAAATGGTGGATATACTATTATTTTCAATAAATATTCCGGATTTAATCTCGGAATAAATTATGAGATGAAAAAATTGAAAAATAATTTTGGTATTGGTTTCTTTGCAAATTATATTGTTGCTAAGAATGAAGAAATGCTATTTGGACTTCCTATTTTCGCTCATAACGCCTTTGGTGTAGAAAATTTAGTATTGACTGTTGCTCCGGGTATCGGATACAATGGTAGTATAAATTATCTTTTATTCCAAAAGGAAGATCCTAACTCTGAATATATTTTCTTAACACACCAAGAAAGATTAAATTTATTGGTAAGATTAGGCGCAGAATGTGAATTCAAATTACCTGACAAAACTGATTATAATTTCACTATTAATCCTTATATAAATGCTGACGTCTTAGCATTTAACAAAGTATACCTCACTCTTGGCATCAAAGTAAATTATTTAATTTACTAAAATATTGAAATTATATTATATAAGTTTCGCAAAATTTATTAATTTTGCATAATTAAATTTCAATATATAGATATTAGTATGGATTATGAATCGGCTATGTTTGCCGTTGATGCAGAAGAATTATATAATAATGGAAAATATCAAGAAGCTCTCTCGCTCTGCGAAAGTGGTATTCAGCAATATACTGACTATGCTTCAGGATATATTATTGCCCTAAAATCTGCTATAAAATTAAATGATTATGACAAAGCTGATAGTATTTTAAAAAATGCTAATAAAAAATTTAGAAAAAATAAAGTTTTAATTGCACTATCTGAAGAACTAAAGCAATTAAAAGAAGAAAAAAATAATATTATTGATGAACTCAGTAATTTTACCCCACCTATAGTTCAAACAGTTGAAGAAAACGTTGCAGTTCAATTTGAAGAAATTGCTGAAATAAATCAAGAAGAAATTATTCAATCTGAAGATGATATTATTGACAATAATTTAATTCAAGAATTAGATGTAAATACAATCATACCTGCTGAAGAAGTCATTCAAGAAAATAATGAACAACTTGACAATTTTCTACAACAAATTGAAGAAATCACTGAAGTAAATCAAGAAGAAATTATTCAATCTGAAGATATAAATGCTAATATTTCAATCATTGAAAGTGAAGATCCAAGTCTTCGAAATCAAGATTTTGCAACAAATTTAGCAATTAAATTAAAAGCATCGGCACAAAGTATAGAAAAAGAAATTCCTGAAGAAGAATTATTACAAGAAGCAGAAAAGTACAATTTTGCTGAAGAGTCTTACGAAGATGAATTAGGCGAAATTACCAATGAAGTACTTCAAGAAAGCAATTTAGCGAATGAGAGCTTAACTTCCGATGTTCCGGAATATTATCAAAAATATGTGAATATGCATGGATTTGCCAAAAGATTAATCTCTAACAAAAGCAATATTTTACAAAAGCATAATTCAAATGATCTTAAATTTCCACTTGAATCTAATTCAATTTCTGTTTTTGCATCTTATTCAAAAAATAATAGGCATAATTATGTGGGATTACCAAATGTTCCTGATTTCAACTTAGAACATAATTTCTATGACGAAAATTCATTAGAAAATATTAACAATGATTTCGGAATTAATTTCAATAATACTAAAATAGAAATTAATGAATTCGATAAACAAGATTTATATGAAAATGAAGATAATGACGATAGCAAACAAGAAATAATAACTGATACAATCGCTAATATTTTAATGATGCAAGGTGCTTATAAGCAAGCTAAAGAAGCTTTTGAAGATTTAGCTTTGAAAAATCCAGATAAAGCTGATTATTATAATCAAAAAATTCAAGAAATCGAAAATAAAATTATATAAAAAATATTAAACAAAGTAATAAAAGGAAATAGTTATGGCTAAGAGTATTAACAAAGTAACTTTGCTCGGAAACGTTGGGCAAGATCCTGAATATAAAGTGATTCCAAGTGGCGCCGGTGTATGTAATTTCACAATAGCCACAACAGAATCTTTTAAAAATTCTAATGATGATTGGGAAGATAGAACTGAATGGCACAATATCGTTTGCTGGAGAGGTTTAGCAGATATTGCAAATAAATATATAAAAAAAGGTTCAAAAATATATATTGAAGGTAAATTAAAAACTGAAACCTACGAAAAAGAAGGAGTTATTCGCTATACTACTCGTA
This sequence comes from uncultured bacterium, assembly GCA_937875295.1. Taxonomy (GTDB): domain Bacteria; phylum Bacteroidota; class Ignavibacteria; order Kapaibacteriales; family UBA2268; genus CALLXS01. Next base: position 14,894 of record CALLXS010000031.1, read on the forward strand.
TCATTGCTAGCGAATTAATATTACTTTCTTCTCGCGAGCAAGGTAGTGGTTTTTCCTCTGACTCTGCACCAATGCCAAAATCAACTGCTAATAAAAAACAATCTAAACCAATTGATGAATCAGATAGTTATAATGCTGATTTAGAAAGCGAAAGCTGGGACGATGTGCCTTTTTAATAAGAAATTAAATAAATAATATAAAAACAATAAATTATAAGGAGTAATAATAAATGTCTTGTTGTAATACAAAAAATGAATGTGATAGCTTAGAATACATTGGACTAAAAAACCTAAGCAAAATACATTGGAATTATCCAGTAGCGAAATTATATGAAACCGCTATTCAAAGAAATGAAGGAAATGTTGTAAAAGGTGGTGCATTTGTAGTTGATACTGGTAAATATACAGGAAGATCACCTAATGATAGATTTATAGTAAAAGATGATACTACAGCTGATAAAGTCTTTTGGAGCAAAACTAATGTGGCTATTTCTCCAGAGAAATTCGATGTAATTTTTGAAAAAGTAAAAGAATATTTAGTAGGTAAAGAAGTTTTCGTCCTTGATTCTTTCGTTGGAGCCGATGAACAGCACCAATTAAACGTGAGAGTGATTACTGAATTAGCTTGGCAATCAATATTTGCTGGAAATATGTTTAATAGAATTGAAGATAAGTCTAAATTAGAGAATTTCGTTCCCGGATTCACTGTAATTGCTGCATCTAAAATGCAGACCTTGAGTCAAGAATATGGTTTAAATTCTTCAACTTTTATTTTGATTAACTTTACAAAGAAAATAATTTTAATTGGCGGTACTGAATACGGTGGAGAAATTAAAAAATCTATCTTTACAGGAATGAACTTTTTAATGCCACAACAAAATGTAATGGGAATGCATTGCTCAGCTAATCTCGGCACTGGTGGTGATTCTGCACTATTATTTGGTTTATCTGGCACAGGAAAAACTACTTTAAGTGCTGACCCTCATAGAGCTTTGATTGGTGATGATGAGCACGGATGGAGCAAAAATGGTATTTTCAATTTCGAGGGAGGATGTTATGCAAAAGTAATTAATCTTTCTGCTGATGCTGAACCTGAAATATTTAAAACTACTCAATCTTATGGTACAATTTTAGAAAATGTAGTTTTCGATAAATGCACTCGAAATTGCGATTTATTTGATGGAAGTAAAACTGAAAATACGCGTTCTTCATATCCCCTATCACAATTGGATAATATAGTTCCTGAGCATAAAGCTGGACATCCGAAGAATATTATTTTCTTAACTGCTGATGCATTTGGTGTACTTCCGCCGATTTCAAAATTGACTCCAGAACAAGCTATGTTCCAATTTTTAATAGGTTATACAGCCAAAGTAGCTGGCACTGAAAGAGGAATTACTGAACCTCAAGCTACATTCTCTACTTGTTTTGGCGCTCCATTTATGCCAATGCACCCAAGTGTATATGCATCATTACTTGGGGAAAAAATCAGCGAACATAATACTCAATGTTGGTTATTAAACACAGGTTGGATAGAAGGTCCTTATGGCGAGGGACATAGAATATCCATTAAGCATACTCGCACACTTCTTAATGCTGCACTAGATGGTAGCTTAAATAATGTTAAATTTGAAAAAGAACAGTATTTCGGTTTGGCGATACCAACTGAATGTGAAGGAGTGCCTGCTGAGATTTTAAATCCAAAAAATTCTTGGAAAGATAAAGATGCTTATGATGCAAAAGCAAAAGATTTAGCTACTCGTTTCAAAAATGAATTTAAGCAATATGAACCTTATGTAAATGATGCTGTGAAAAATGCAGGTCCAAATATATAAGATTGCAAATCAATCGAAGCTGTAGCAAACAAAAATTTTTGTAGAAAAATATGAATTTTAAATTAACCCATAGGGCACACGCCTATGGGTTATTTTTTGTTTTAAATTTAATTGCCTGCTATCTACAGCCAAAAAGCAAATATCATTATAATAAAATAAACCACTGGAGGTATCCTAGCGGTTTATTTGCAATATATTAATATTATTATGACTATTTACTTATTTTTTTCAGAGCTTCTTCTGCTGCTTTTAGAGTTGGCTCTCCAGATATTTTACCACCAATTGCTTTTTGCATCCAACATTGTGGAGTAGTTCTACCTTCTGATAAAATTCTTTGCATCTCAGAGCCTAAATTTTTCCCTTTCATAGCTTGAGACATCTGGAATTCAATTAAATGTCCAATCGGATAAGCAGATAAATAAAGTGGATTATCTATCATGTGTGAATAAATAGCTAAAATTGTCTCGTCTTTAGAACCAAGCACAGGTGCATAGTATTTATTCCAAATATCTTTTGCAATGATAATTACTTGGTCTTTTAATTGTTCCTTAGTTGCTTTTGGATTATTATATAACCATTTCCATACATTCATATCAACTAATGACACCCCCATAATTTCATAAGTAGACCATAAGTTATTTAAAATTTCCATGTATTCTTTTTCTTCATTTTTTTCTTCGAGTCCTAGGAGCATCAAATCATTTTTCTGGAAACTAAATGCCCATGCTTCTGTAAATGCAGTATTTGGAACTCCTTTTAGCATCCAATAATCAATATCTTGTAGAGTTAGAGTCTGCTCTACATTATGCCCAAGCTCATGAATTGCGATATTATATCCTTTGTAATCCATTCCATTTTTCCCAATTCTTGTACGAAGGTGAGCATTTTCAGATTTCATATCAGCTCCCCATGCATGTCCGGAGCCACGAGCAGGATCAACATCGATTTTGCTTGCAATTTGAAGAGCTTTTTCTTTTTCGAAACCTAGTTTTTCTAAAATATTAGGAATATCATTTTTAAATGCGATAGGTGTCGGATATTTTTTTTGAGTAATTTTATTTAAATCTTCTTCTGTGTAACTACTTTTAGCTCTAAATCCATTATACCAAATATCAAATGGTTCAAGCTTTCTTCCTAATCTTTTTTCTATTAATTTTCCAGTTTGTTTTATAATTGGTGAGCTTACATAATCAATGAATAATTTCTCAGCATCTTGTTGAGGAATTTCCATTTCTTCGTCGAATTTTCTTTTAATATAAGTATTATAAAATGGTGAATAATCATCTGCATTTTTCAATGCGTTAAATAATTTAAGCACCCATTCATATCGAGTATTTGGTTCAGAATTTGTAGAAATTTCTTTTTTATTGTTATAAACTTTATTTGAAAAAGGATTCCATTGTACATTATTTTTATTAATAACTTCTAATGGAATATCTTGGGAAATTATTCTCTTCATCACTTGATAAATCATTTTTTGATTATTAAGACCATTTTTAGAATTTGCATATTGTGATTTTAGTTCATCTCGCAAATTCCAATGGCTCAATAGTTTCATATCTTTTGGAAAAAATGTATTAAACTTCTCATCAACCAAATTCCCCATAAAAATGTTATATTCTGAAATATAAGTATCTGCTTCTGTCCAAAGAGAGCCAATCTCGGCATTAATTTCAGCTGGAACGCGAGATGTAAATAATTCGCCCATTCTTGCATAAGCCCAATCTAAGCGAGAATAACTATTACAATTATTTTCTTTTTCTTTTAAGTCATGGAATGGGAAGTTAAGTAAAATTGAAAATGCAATTTTATTATTGAATAAGTCATCAGCAAAGTGTGATGAAGGCTCATATCCGCCGAACATCATATCGATTGGCATAATTTCACCATTATCTAAATGCAGATTTTTTTTAAGTTCTAAGCTCACTTTATTATATGTACCCTTTAAAACTTCTAAATATTCAGAAATTTTATTAAAATTTGCTTTTAATTCGTCAGGTGTTTTCACACAATTATCTATACAAAATTTCTTAAATGCTTCCGGAGTGCCGTCCTGTTTTTGCCAGAAAAATGCTACTTGATTTACCCCATCAATCGAGGAGGTTAATGCTCCAATTTTTTTTAATTCGTTTTTAGTGTCGTCAATAGTTTTATTATCGATAAACTTCTGAGCTTTAAGAGGATTAAGTGCAATTGCCAATATTCCAATTGTAGCTATTAAAAAAGTGATTTTACTCATTATATTTCCTAATATTATTTATCATTAAAAAAAGATTAATTACAAATTTAATTAATTTTTTTATAAGTATAAAATTTTAGTAAATTATTTGCATTATTTAAATTATAGAAATGTAATATCGAATAAAATAGTAATATTTTTAAAATTTTTATTGAAAATATTTGTTTTTTCGATAGAATTGAGTTAATTTACCATTCCAAAGTATGTAATTTATTATACGAGTACTTTGTGTGGTATTTTTTATTTTGAAAATTATAACAATATCATAATATTAGTTTTTAATTATATAGTCAATTTAATAGAAAACATAATTATAGATTGGGTTTAAAAATATGAGTAAAGCTAACACTTTATTGATATTATTAGTGATTTGCTTTGCATATATGGGGTTCGGAGAACTTCGTAGCGAAGAATCAATTAATAATCTTGAAACCGGTACTTTCTTAATGGCTGCTACTTTAGACGCCGGTGTCGCAGCTCAAAGTTCTCAAGATCAAAATATCTTGCTGAACTCTAAAAGAATTAGAATCATCAATTTGGGTCCAATAGTAAATACTGCTGGATTAGATTACGCACCTACCGTTTCGGCTGATGGACGTACACTTTATTTCGTTTCCGATAGAAAAGGTGGTAAATTAAATGGTGATAATAACCCTTCTCACGATTTCTGGTTTACCAAAAAAAGCGAGAGAATGGACACAAATTTCTCAAATCCTAATAACTTAGATCCTTCTACAGATTTAGGTGATAGAAGTATTAACACACGATTTAATGAAGGTGTAGCATCAATTAGTGCTGATCGCCAATCTATTTATTTTACAGCTTGTCTTAGACAAGATGGTTTCGGTGATTGCGATATTTATAAAGCAACTATCGTTGGTGATAAATGGAGCGCTCCTATCAATTTAGGACCTAATGTTAATTCTAAACATTGGGACTCTCAACCTTCAATTTCTCCTGATCAAAAGAGAATATATTTCACTTCTACTAGACCCGGTCCTAATTCAAATGGCAAAGGCACATTAGACAATATGGATATCTGGTATAGTGATTATAACGAAGATGAAGAAGAATGGAAACCAGCAATCAATTTACAAGCTATTAATACTAAAGAAAGAGAATCTGGACCATTTATCGCTGCTGATAATCAAACTTTATTCTTTTCTTCTAATGGTCATAAACCAAATTTAGGTGGACTTGACTTTTATTATTCAAAAAATACTGACGGCAGAAATTGGGGTACTCCTGTTAATTTGGGCGAACCACTCAATACCAAAGATGATGATTTATTCATTACTTTGCCTGCTAGCGGTGATATTGTTTATTTCTCTTCGACAAGAAAAGATATTAAAGGATACCAAGGTGATTTAGATTTATTCATGGCTTATGTACCTTCATTCTTTAAAGCAATTAATTTAAAAATCCAAGTAGTAGATGAATGTACTCAAGAGCATATCCCTGCTACTATAACAATAAATAATAAAATTACTGGTAAAAAAAGAGTTGATTCTGTTACTATAAGAAAAACTCAAATGGAAACCGTAATTACAAATGATGATTATGGTAGAGCTGACGACAATAATACTTCTGTACAATTTGAAATCTCTGCTTCTAATCCTACTTATGGTAATGCTACAAAGATTGAAACAATCACACGCCCTGATGTTACATATAAAAAGGAACAAGAAGGTTCTTTCGCTGATGAAGTATTAGTAAAAATTTCATTAGGTCAAAAGCCAATTCTTACTCCAAAAATTGCTACAGCTAACTATGTATTGAGATATCAAGAACAGAACCCTGAATTAAGACAATTTAATGGATTAGTAATGGAAGAAGTACTCACTTGGGACTTATATCCATTGTTAAATTATGTATTCTTTGAAGAAGGCTCTTCTGAATTACCAAAAAGATATAGATTATTCTCAAATACTGCACAAACTGCAAGCTTCGCTGATTCTACAATACCAGGCGGTACATTAGATAAATATTATCATATGTTAAATATTTACGGGTTTAGATTAAAAAATCACCCAGAAGCTAAAATTGAAATTGTTGGATGTAATGATGGTACAACTCCAGCAGAAAAAAGAGAAGGACTCTCTAAAGAAAGAGCAACAATTGTATATAATTATCTAAAAAATGTATGGCAAATCGAAGAAAGTAGAATGAAACTTACTTTCAGAAATAAACCTGCTGTTGTTTCTAACCTAAAAGATCCTATGGGTATCGTAGAAAATAGACGCGTGGAAATACTTTGCGACAATTGGGAAATTATGAAACCTGTATTCCAAATTGATACAAGGACTCTTCCACAACCAGAAGATATGACTTGGGAACTCACAAATGGTATTGACGATCAAATCGTTACTAAGAGAAGAGTAGAAATTAAAAGAAATAATGCAATGTGGATGCAATTAGATGATATTGGTACTACTCAAAAAACAAAATTATGGGATTGGAGAAATGAGAACTTAGAGTACCCTGAAGATCAAGTATCTTATACTGCTCAATTAATCGTTACTACTAATTCCGGTAATGAATGTCGCTCTGATATTGTAACTGTTCCAGTTAAACAAGTAAAAGCATCTGACCGTATTATTGTAACTGATAAAGACTCAACTTTAGAAGTATATAATTTAATTCTATTCCCATTTGATAAAGCTGAAGCTGGTCCAATTAACAATAGAATTATGAGAGATTATGTGTATGATCGCGTTAAAGCATCTTCTTCAGTAGAAGTAGAAGGTCATACAGACGTTGTAGGTCTTGAAGACCATAACTTAAGATTATCTGAAAGACGTGCTAATGCTGTGAAAACAGGTATTGATAGTAAAACATCTAAAAAATATGGTAATCTAAATTCTGTCGGAGTAGGTGAAGAAAAACCACTTTATACTAATGAACTTCCTGAAGGACGCTTTTACAATAGAACTGTACAAGTGAAAATTAGGACTCCGCTCACTGAATATCAGAAATAACACAGATTATTTAACCAATCAAAAAAAAGAGATCGATTTTTATAAATCGGTCTCTTTTTTATTTCCATAATATTAATATTAAAAAAATCTCCTATTGCAATAAACAATAGGAGATTTTAAATAATCAATCGTACTCGAAGCGGGACTTGAACCCGCACGAGGTTGCCCTCACAGGATTTTAAGTCCTGTGCGTCTACCAATTCCGCCATCCGAGCATTCAAAGATCATTCCTACAAAAATAGGAATACAAAATTAATCAAATTTTTAATAAATACAAATTTTTTTTATAAAAATATTAAAAATATATTTACTTAATGTTAATCTTAAACTAAAAGATTATTAAATTATATTATTTGAAGAAGTATTTTTGACTTTAATCTCAAATAAAATCACTTTAAAATAGTCTCTATATTATTGATAATTTTTGGAAATTTTAATTAATAAAGTTAAAAATGCAAAAAATAAATAAAACACTCTTAATGATCTTAGATGGCTGGGGCATTGGTAATGGCTCAGATTCCGATGTTATAGCAAAAGTTGGTACACCATTTATTAATAGTTTAAAAGATAAATACCCAAATTCAAAGTTGCTAACTTCAGGAGAAAATGTTGGTTTGCCTGATGGACAAATGGGTAATTCAGAAGTTGGGCACTTAAATATTGGTGCTGGTAGGGGGATTTATCATTAGTTTCTCAGTCCTGATTGACTTGTTTAACGTCTCGGGAATAATTGGATACATTGCCTCAGCCTTGTCAGTCCAAAAAGAAACTTTGCTTTTGCTAACTAACGGATTATTGGAAATTACCATGGGCTGCCAGCAAGCGGCCCAATCCACCCTGCCTATGAGCGCCAAAATCATCACTATTAGCGCCATAATCGCCTGGAGCGGCCTGTCAGTGCACGGTCAAGTAGCCAGCATCATCAGCGCCACCGATATGTCCCTCAAACCTTTTCTGGCCGCCCGAGTTATCCAGGGTGTGCTGGCAGCAATCTATACCGCTATTCTTTTCCGCTTTAATTTAGTCTCCTCCGTTCCTGCCTTTGCCCATAATTATGTAAGCCTTAGTCTTAAAGCCCGCTATTGGTTGGCTACGGCTACCCTGTTGAGAATCCTCGGAATTTGGGCAGGGGCCGGGCTGGCTTCGCTGCTACTAGCAGCAATTTTCCGTCTGAAGGTCTCTGCCTTCAAAGTAAGTCAGTCACGGAATTGACTGATGATCTTTTCGTGAACTATGGGGGGAACCAGGTCTTTAATGCATCCGCCGAGCCTGGCTACTTCTTTTACCAAACTGGAACTAAGATACGAATACT
>CALLXS010000032.1 GCA_937875295.1 uncultured bacterium
AGCTGTAGAATATATAAAGATAAGAAAGTGTATTTTTTTACTGAACCAATAATTGGTGATAATATCTCTATTAAAAATATTGCATTAATTGATTTAGAGTCTAAAGAAGTTAAAGATGTTACTCAAAGTGATATGATTGTTTATGATATTATTCCTATTGATGAAAATTATTCTGCATTTTTAGGAACTAAAGATAAGATGGCAATAATTAGAATTGTTAGTAATAATAGTGGACTAATTGTAAAAGATTTTTATGACTCCAATCGCTATGGAATATATAAATCCGGCATACTAAATCCAGACAAATCATTATCATTGTGGGGTTGGAATGGCACAAATTACCTATATACAACTACAACTACTCCATTAGTTGAGTATTTATCTGAAATTAAAGAAGAGAAAATATCTAATAATTTTGAACTTTACCCTAATCCTACTTCAAATGAATTAAATATTTACAATCAAAATACTAAAATTGATAAAATTAAATTGTATTCAATCCCTTACAAAGAGTATCCGGTTGAAATAATCGAATCAAATAACCAGCTTACAAAGATTAATACTAATTTTTTACCAATTGGAACATATTTTTTAATTATAAATGAAAAAGAAACCTTAAAATTTAATATTATAAAATAAATTATATAGTTCGATTAAGAAATTTAATTTTAGAAAAAGCTTTAGCTAAAATTAATGAAATAAAGAATGAAATAGTTAATTTTAAAGGAATAATAACAAATATATTTTGAAACATAGATAGATGAATATAGTTTATTACGAAATCAATTGCATATAAAACTCCCGGATGGATTAAATAAATGCCAAAAGTCAAATATGCTACTTTTGAAAAGTAATTTTCTTTTAAATTTAATTGATAGAAAAAAATAAATATACTTATTACCCCTACTATAACTAGTGGTGACAAATACCAATAGAAATATATGTTATTGTATTCTGAAGAGTTATAAATGATTATATTATCAATAATACTATAGGAATTAGATACTAAAATTTTCATCTAATATTGAATTCTCAAAGCCTATGATTATATATTTTCCAGAAACATGAAGTAAAATTACTAAAATTGTTGCTACTGTTCTTAATGTATCGATTGAATAATTTCTATTCATTATATTAAATAAATTAATCACATTTATAGTTTTCTTGAGTAAATCTAATTGTTTCTTTGCAAAGTTTTTCTAATACTTCAAGGTTTAAATCAGATAATTTACTAAAATAAATACAAACCTTGCCTATAGTAAATTTTCCTAAATCATTGAGTAATTTATCATTTTCTTCGGTTGGAATATAAGCATAAAGAGAAAATTTAGGTTTTCTTGGAGAAAATCCAATAATTGGTGCATCTCCTTCATGACCACTTTTTGTAGTATAATGATATTTACCAAATCCGATAATAGTCGGACCCCACATTAGTGCTTCGTATCCAGACCATTTGGACATTAATTCAATTAATTTGTATGTATCTATTTTTTTCTGTTCAGTTTGAACGAAAGTGTTAATAAATTCATTTACATTTTCATTCGTCCATTCTGTTTTATTTTGTCTTGCCATATTAATTTAAAACTTTTTACTATTTCAAAAACAAAAGACCTTCAAAAGCATCTATAACAACTTCTCCGGTATTTAATTTCTTTCCATTATTTGTTAAAACTATTAATTTACAATCATTCCCTGTAAGAGAAATATCTTGAATATTTACTTTGTTTTGTTTGTTGTTCTCTTTATTATACATTATTAACGGTATTAATGAAATTGAATCTTGATTATTATCTCTTTTTAATTTTATTTTATCGTTTTCTAAGATTACAAGGGTATTAATATCTGAATAAAGAGTATCATTCTCCATATTTTTAGCTAATCTAATTACAGATTTATATTCACTTATATCAAATTTTATATTTGTATCATTAGAGATAATTAAATTAAAATATTTATCATTTTGATTTTTGTCTGGAATATTTAATTTATCAACCAAAGTATAAACATCAGCATCTTTACCTAATGCACTAAATAAATAATGAATACTATTTTTTCCGTAATTATTTTGTAAATAATATGCTAAATCCTTTATTCTGTATTGTTTTATCAATGATAAAGAATTATTATTAACATAATTAATTGAATTATTCCAATTGATTTCTTTTAGTAATGATTGAAATTCATTTTTAAGTTTGTTCTCAGTAATGTATATTGGGCTCCATGGACCAATTGCAGAAAGCAAAGAAACAAATGAAAATGATATTAATATCACTTTTGGGTTATGCGATTTACTAATTATTAAATAAATTGCAACCGCAAAAAACCATATATTTAAAATTATGATTAATAAACGATTAAGCGTAATACCATAATCTGAGAATCTCCTAATAATCCCGATGAACATTAAAATTAATAATGGAATTAAAAGCAAAGGTAAATATCGAGTAAAATAATTTGCAATTTTATTATCTTTTTTCTCATAAAGTGGGTGTATAATAATTATCGTAACAAAGATTGATACAGCCAAAATTGACACTAACCACGATACCCAACCATTTGGTAATTCCCAATTTATAACAATTTTTATTAAATATCCATATAAAATTATAGTATAAATCGAAATTAAAGGTAATAAAATATATAACCCTAATATTTTTAAAATATATGGATAATTAATTGTTTCTGTACCTTTTTCATTACTTTTTGATTGTATTTGTGATAAAAAATAAGTTGGGGCAAATATCACAAAACTAAACACAGCTAAATATTGGTAAACATCGTTATCAATTTTTACTAAAAATAATTTATCCAATGATATAACTGCAAGAGACAACCCTACCATAATTACTGCAGAAAAAAATCCTGATATTATGATTAGGTATATAGTTTTCAATAAATAATTCCACCATTTAAGCGAATTTTTATCAAATATAAATGCTGAGAATAAAATACAAATAGCAAAACTTAGCATTAAAATATAAAATTGAGAAAAAAACGCTTCAGGTAAATCGTTAGGAAATGTAGAGCAAATCAATAATAAAAGTGCCATTAATATTAAATTAATGGCACTAGTTAATATTTTTTTGTACCTATCTTCTGCAAATAAATAAAAAGATAATGTGAGTAAGATTGATAAAATTCCAAAAGTTGCCCATTGTGTAAAATTATTAAGATCGTTGTTAATAATTTTTAAAATTAAAGTAGATGCTAAAATAATTATACTTACAAAAGTAAGTGGAAATCTAATTACCGCATAGATAATTTTTTCTTTAAATTCTTTAAAAGAAATTTTTGGAAAACTCATATAATAAAAATTTCAATTTTAAATATTCAATAATATTTTTTTATCTCTTTAATTGTGAAAAACATTATTCAAAAAATTATCTTTCTTCTATTTGCCAAATATCCCAATACCTTGCATCAAATCTATAATCATCATTTAAGCTGTCTTCGAGTTTAGATGTAGAAAAGAATTGAATTATAGTATCATCGGTAAGCGACATAAAACCATTTGCATAGCCTTTAGGAATAAATAATATTGATGGCTTTTTGCTTGATATTATAAATCTATGGGGTTTTAAGTTTTTATTCGGATTCTCGAAGTTGTCAATCTCTACAGCTCCAACTATAGCAGCTCCATTAGCTACATACACATATTTGGTTTCGTTTTTATGAGCATGCCATGCTCTTACGAAACCTTTAGAGTGGTTTGAGACTTGATAAAATCTCTTTACATCGTTAAAATTAAAATCATTAACAAATGAGACTTGCCCTCTATCATCTACAGCTAAGCCTCCAGCAATCATATTAGGTTGAGAAATCATATTTTTATTGATTAATAATAGACAATTCTGGAACAAATTGTTTTAAAAATAGTTGATTAGTATATCTTGGATTAGAGAAATCCTTAATTCTTCTCTCTTCAATTAAAGTTTTAACTTCTGAGATTCCATCATCAATTGAATAAATTGATTTCCAATTTAAAATATTTTTTGCTTTTTCACCTATCACTCGATAATTTCGAGCATCTTGGAAAGGAATTTCTGAAATTTTCATTTCTGCATCAGGATAGTGATTTCTGACTTGATATGCTAAATCTACAATTCGTACATTTTGTCTATGTAAATTATAAATACCTGTATGTTGTGTATCAATATTTTCGACAATTGCTCTTGCTACATCCTTGACATGCAAAAGCGGTCTAAATTGGTCTCCACCATATACTGTTAATTTACCATCTGTAGCTGCTTTTAAAGTAAGTAAATTAACTACTAAGTCCATTCTAATGCGAGAATATAAATCTGATACTCCAAAGATTGTACCTAATCTAAAAATAATTGAATTTTTATCTTTTAGATAATCTTCTGCTTTTTTCTTCGATTCTGCATATACAGATAATGGATTTGTTAGCGAATCTTCAGACAATTCACCATGCTGAGCACCATAGACAGAACAAGTAGACATAAAGACTATTCTACCATCGAAGTTTTCACTTAACCACTTTACTGTTTCAGAATTGACATCAAAACTTACATCTGGATTAAGCTGGCAAGCTCCATCACCTACCAAAGCTCCCAACCAAACAACGCCATCTGCCCATTCAAGATTAGATTTAAGCAGCGAAGTATTTCTCATATCTCCATAAATAAATTCAACAGGTTTTCGGTATGATTCTTCATATAATAAACAATCATATACTTTTATATTATGATTGCTTTCAAGAAATAAATCTGTCACTGCACCACCTATGTAACCAGCACCACCAACTATTAATATGTTCATTGTAATTTTAATTAAATATTTATAAATACTATTTCCTAAGTTATTATTCGATTTCTAAATGAATATTTGCAGATTTCACACTATGAGTCAAAGCACCTGATGAAATTGCATCAACACCTGTAGGTACATATTCATTTAAATTCGCTAAATTTATACCTCCAGAAGCTTCGACGAAAACTTCTTTATTATTTAATTTATTTCTTATTAAATCCATCACTTTATAGAGTTCATCAGGAGAATAATTATCTAATAGTAATCCGTCGACTCCACATTTTAGAGCTTCTTTTATTTGATCGTCATTTTCAACTTCTATTTCAATTGGCAAATTAAAATTTTTAGATTTAATTTTATTAATTGCAGCAGTGATACTATTTGCTGCTTTTATATGGTTATCTTTTATTAAAATACCACTTGATAAATTATATCTATGATTTTGCCCACCAGCAACCGCAACAGAATATTTTTCAAAAATTCTAAGTCCAGGAGTAGTTTTGCGAGTATCTAAAATTCTAACTCCGAAAGGTTTTGCGATAGATACATACTTTGCAGTCATAGTAGCTATACCACTCATTCTTTGCATAAGATTTAAAATAATTCTTTCTTTTGATAAAATTTCTTTGGTTGAGCCAGTTATTTTGGCAAAGATTTCTCCGTTTTTTATGAAATCGCCATCTTTATTGATTGTTTCAATTTTAAAAGATTCATCGAAGAAATGTTTTAATAATATAGTTCCTGACAACACAAGATCATCTTCAGCTTGAAACAAAGCTGTAGTAACTTCATTATTGTCAAAAATAGGGTCAGATGTTTTATCGCCATCGGGCATATCCTCTATAATAAATTCTTCAATTTTTGATTTTATAATATTTTGAGGAATATCTAATATTTGATCATATTTTATCATTATTTACTTAGCTCCAGCATTTTTTCTAATGGTTTTAAAGCTGCCAATCTTAAATTTTCTTCCATAAAAATTTGAGGTTGAAGTGTTTCAAGAGATGTTATTAATTTATCAATTGTAATCTTTTTCATATATTCACAATCATTACAATTTAGCCCATTTATTGCGCTTACGGCATAATATTTTTTATAAGGATTATTAAGTTTCATTTGATGAATTACCCCAGTTTCAGTTAAAATTATAAATTCTTGAGCATCGTTAAATTTTGTATAATTAATAATTCCAGTGGTAGAACCTATAAAATCTGCGTATTTTAATATATTTTGAGGGCACTCAGGGTGAGCTAAAACCTTTGCATTTGGATAAGTAGCAATTTTTTCTATTAAATCTTCTTCTGAAAACCTTAAATGTACATGGCATCCACCATCCCAAATTTTAAGTTGTCTTCCAAATTTTTCAGAGATGAATGTTCCTAAATTTTTATCTGGTGCGAAACATATTTGTTTATCATGAGGTACAGATTTTACGATTTTTTCAGCATTTGATGAAGTGCAAATGATATCAGATAGAGCTTTTATTTCTGTAGGACAATTGATATATGTAATAAAAGTAGCATCAGGGTTTTGTTGCTTCCATTTTCTGAATTCGTTTTCAGGAATTGAATCAGCTAATGAACATCCTGCTTCAAAATCTGGTAAAATGACTTTTTTTGTAGGATTTAATATTTTTGCAGTTTCTGCCATAAAATGAACTCCGCAGAAGACAATAATATCTGCATTAGTTGATTTTGCTGCTTGAGCAAGAGCTAATGAATCACCTAAAAAATCTGCAACATCTTTATAAGGGAATACCGACAACGAATCAAGTGCCTCTGTGCGAACCAATTCATCTTCATCTTGTGCCAAGCGTAATAAAATATTTTTCGATGCATCACTTATGAAGTCAACCAAAAAAGGAGCAACCATACTTCGAACAGTGTTATCATCATCAAACGACATATCTTTTAAAATTTCAAATTGTTCATCAGTTAAAACAGCAAATTCATCATATTGTTGTAATAAATTGATTTTTTCTTCTGTTGTCATTTTTTCTTCCCC
>CALLXS010000033.1 GCA_937875295.1 uncultured bacterium
CACCGAAACGGATTACAAAATTACAACTTTTTTACATTCCCACCAAATTATTTTTTAACTTTTTTCTAAAAAAAATTTATATTAAAAAATAAAAACTCTTAACTCTAATAAATTCAATATGATTTGAAAAGAAAAAAAAGTAAAAATAATTTATCCTAAAATTAAATCATTAACAATACTTGCAGAAACAGCAGCTCCTTCGATAGTGGCAGGGTATTTTGTATCAGTCCAATCACCACAGATAAAAAAATTATCAAATTGTGTTTTTTGTGAAATTCTTACTTTTTCAGACTTAATCGTAGAGGCAAAAGTAGCTCTTTTATCTTTAAAAATTCTATAATATGAAGGTTTATATTTTGAAAAAATATCATTTACCATACTTAATTCGTCAGTAATAATCTCATAAATTTCATTTTGAGATTTATCATTCATTTCATTGGCATCGCTGATAGTTATGCTAAAACAGCTTTTATAATTGGAATTAGCATACTTAACATTCATTTTCCTTCGATTAAATATCCAATGAATTGGGGACATTACAACAGCATTTATTATTGGTAAATCTATTTCTTCTTGATACCATAAGTGCGATGAAATAATTGTATTCGAAGTATAGTAATAAAGAAATTTAAGGGGTGAATTTAGGACAACTTCGTCAGGTAACAACTTCAATAATTGATGAAATGGAACAGCAGATATAATATAATCAGCTGTAAGAAATTCTCCTGATTTAGTTACGATTCCTTTGGCTTTGTTATCTGAAAATTTAATCTCGTTAATAGGAGTATTGAATAATATTTGAGAATGATTATTTTTCAATATATCGCTTAATGGTTCGAATAATTCTTTATAATTAGAATTACAATAAATAAATTTCGATGCTTCATTACTTCCCAAAAAAGCAATTTGCATTACTTTTACAAAGAGCGAAGCTGGTGCTTCAGAAGGTGATGAATTAAGAACAGCTAATGTGAGAGGAGTCCAAAGGAGCTGAACAATATTTTGGCTTTGCTTATTTTCAATTAAAAATTGTGAGACTGTAGTTTTAATATCTTCTGGATTCATTAGTTTTATCTTAAGTACAAATTTAATGAATTGCATTTTTTCTTTATTACTAAGCAATTTTAATTTTGATATTGCATAAGCAAAACCAGCTTTACCAGAAATGTTATTATCGAAAACTCTATAATTTTCATTTAATGAATTATAAAATTGAATATCTAAATTTTGTAATATTGATAAACTATCTTTTGTCTCTAATCTATCAATAAAATTTAGGAATTCGAAATATGCTCCCATCATTAAATGTTGTCCATTATCAACAAACTCTTTGGTATGAGCATCAAAAATAGAACGACAGTGTCCACCAAGACTTTTTGTTGCTTCTATTAGAGTAACGGAAATTCCTTCATCGCTCAATTTTTGTGCTAAGGACATTCCGGCTACTCCAGCACCGATTATAATTGCAGTTTGTGGCATAATTTTATAATGTTTTTTAGAATTAAAAAAAATTATTTAGAAAAAGTGGAAATTATCAAAAAAAGATATTATCAATCAATCAAAAACAACTTTTAAAGCTTCTCGGTGATATTTATTTTTAAATTTTTTAATAATTGCCAAACCCACAGAAATCTTCCTACCACCATCTGGATTATCTGGTTTTATTTGATTTTGATAATTAACTGATAAAATTGAAGATCCCCCACCATCTAAATTCATTGCATTTTGACAACCCAGCAAATTCATTATTTCTGCCATGTCTTTTAGATTAGCACCTATAGTATTTTTAGAAACACTACCCGGTTCGACTACCACTAAATAAATTTTTGTATTTGCTTTATTAACTCCAATTGCGGTTCGTGGCAGTGATGAACCAATAAATCTACGACTTCGAGAACCCTCAATTTCAGCTTCATGATTTGCTACTCCATTGCGGACTAATCGAGGAGTGCCACAGACAGCATTTTGAAATATTTTACCTTGATAAATATTTGTTTGAAATTTAAGAGTAAGAGTGTCTCCTATTTTAGGAATTTTATATGTAGGGAAATTATGATTTAGAGAAAGAATGCAAGTCTTTGGAGATGTCTTCACCGTAAATGAATCGAGTGCAATTACTTTGCATCGAATTCTTTTATTTACACCAGGTGGAGTAAGATATTTGAGTACTAATTTGGGCATAGAATATTCTTTAGCTTCCATTCTACGTTGCAACTGCACTTGTCTCATTACTTCAGAAGTATCAACAATCAAATCAGTAGTATCTTTATCTTCTATTCCTATTAATGCAGCTTCGAGAGAATAAGCTAATTTTGCAGGTGATACATAAGGTATACTATCACCACCAAATTGATTATAAAGCACAATTTGATTACTATCAGATCTGCGATTTACTTGGTCTATCGTAATAAGCAATCCTTTATTAGATGTTATCGTCCCTGTAATGGAAAATCTATCAATATACATTCTGTTTCTTGAATCGAACATTGCAGAAGACCAATTCTTGTAAGCATTCATCTCTACCACTTCTCCATTAACCACTACAGCACCAATTGGGGCATTAGAACCTGCTCTCCAGAAATTTGCATTTACAGCTGCGCAAATAGAAGTATTAAGATTTAACGAATCGTAAATACGCGATATTATTTGCAATTTTTCTAGCTCGTTAATTTGATTTTTTGCTTTTAATATTGCTACTTGATTTTCTGGATTAGAGATATCTGCTTCAATTATATGAGTAGCGACTTTTTTCTCAGCACTTCCAATTAAATATTTTTTATAAATGATTCCTTCTTGCAGAGTATCAGAAAAAACAATTTGATAGGGAGTTTTTTCAGATATTTTGGGTACTACGGCTTTTGCTACATTCTTTTTTCTCCTTTTCTTTTTAGTGCTTGTTTTTTTTCGGACAACCTTTTTCTTAGCAACTTTAGTAACCTTTGCTTTTTTCTTTACCTTTGCCTCAGCATTATCTACATCAATAGAGATTAAAGTAATACTTACGACAAGTAAGAAAACTAAAAATAAATTTTTATTTACTCTATATTGATTCATTTATTACTTGTCTAATGGTTCAAATATTTTATTGAGGTCGCAATACTGAAATACCAATCATTGATTTATTCTTTGCTAAGTATGATATTAATTCATCATCTAATATTACTTTTTTCTGCTTTGTTGAAGCATGCAACAAGTGAAGTTTATTATCTGGAGTAAAATAAGCAATACCGATATGAGCATAATCTAAGCCTTTTTTATTAGTTGCAATTGCAATAAAATCTCCAGTATTAATATTTTTAATATATTTTGGAATATCAGAAGTAGGAATATAGTATCTATCTGTACGATTAATTAGAGTTTCATTTGCAAATATTTGCTGTATTAAAGAAGTATCATTCACTAATGCTGGATATAACTTATAATTTTGAGACATAAAGTTAACTTTACTAGTAAATTTTTTTGCTTTTATTTTTTTGGAAATATCTTTTATATTACCTC
Organism: uncultured bacterium; assembly: GCA_937875295.1. GTDB lineage: Bacteria > Bacteroidota > Ignavibacteria > Kapaibacteriales > UBA2268 > CALLXS01. The sequence goes on from CALLXS010000033.1 coordinate 3,499, forward strand.
TTAGTTCATTGTCTATTATCCACTCTGAAGTATAGTGTAATCTCGATGCATAATTTTTAATTCTGCCATTATGATAGCGAATATTTTCCAGATATTTTTCAAATTGATTAAGTTTAATCTCTTGCGCTTTAATTGTTTTAGCTATTGCATAAGCAGTTTCGCATAAAGTAACGCAGTCGAAACCTTCAAAATCGTATTCTAATTTCTCAATAGCAAATTTATCATCTTTGTATTGCTTATCTAATTTACCACCAATATATGGTTTATCAATTAAAGACTTCGCTGTTTCAGCGATTAAAATTCCAAAATTTTTATTTTTAGCTTTTTGGATAATAGGATTACTTATAACTTTTTCGAAACTAATTGTTTCGCTTTGAGCGTTTGCTTTTGGAATAAAAAGAGTAGAAGTTATAAAAACGCTTAATATTGTTATTAATGTATATTTGAAGAGATACTGCATATTTTTATTTTTTAATAATTATTAAACTAAGTTCAAAAAATAAATAAAATCATCTTTTTTAATTTTCTGTGAGTTGTTCATAAACTAAATCAATTCCTAAATTAGGGCTTGAAGCAGCTTTTTTGCATAATTTATCGCAATTTTCATTTTCTAAAATTCCATTATGCCCTTTCACATGTATAAATTTTGGATTATACTTTTTAACTAATTCATCTAATTGCATCCATAATTCGGGATTGACTACTTTTTCGTTATTTGCTTTCTTCCAATTTTTATTTTTCCAATTTTCAATCCAATTACAATTAATTGCTTGTACAATTAAATTTGAATCTGTGAAAATACTAATGTTATAACCGATAGGTTCTTTCAGGGCTCTTAGAGCCATAATCACTGCTAATAATTCCATTCTATTATTAGTAGTAAGACGGAATCCACCGGAGATTTCTTTTCTTGCTTTGCCATAAATCAGGATCGCTGCATATCCCCCTGCACCCGGATTACCTAAGCATGCACCATCAGTATATATAATAATTTCTTTTTCTGCCATTTGCACTTTTGCAATCACTAAAAAGAATGCAATATAATAAAATCTTTGAAATATTTGTTGAGTTATAGTAAAAGAAATTTTATTTTTCTAAATCACAATATTACAGACGATATATTGTCTATATGAGTCGATTTTAAAGTCTAATTCAAGACATAAATTCCAATATTCTATAAATTTATGAAAAAAATATTTTATTTTTTATCTTCAATAATTTCATTAGTATTTCCGACAAAGCAAGCTGTAGCTACTTTAGTCCCAGAACAATATCAAAGCTCTGTAGATTCTGCTGATAGATTAGCAAAACATATTCAAACAAAATTCTCTATCCCCGGAATGCAAATCACTGCAATGAAGGATAATAAAGTGATTTGGAGCAATACTTATGGTTATAGAAATTTAACTTTAAAGCTCGCTTTAAAAAACTATAATAAAATGCGCATAGCAAGCATTTCTAAAATGTTTACTTCTGTAGGAATAATGAAGTTAATTGAAATGAATTTGATTAATCCAGATTCAACAATTCAAACTTATGTACCTGAATTTCCCGAAAAAAAATATCAAATTACTATTAGACATTTATTAAATCACACTTCAGGTATAAGGCATTATAATAATGATGAATTTAATAATCCTAAAAAATATAAGACAATTGAAGAATCACTAAATTACTTTAAAAATGATTCATTAATGTTCGAGCCCGGTACTCAAGTACTTTATTCGAGTTATGCATATAATTTATTAGGCGTCGTGATTGAGCGAATTATGAAAATGCCTTATAAAGACTTTATTTATAAATATCTTCTATACCCATCGACCTTGAAATACACTATTCCAGATCAAATAGGCAACTTCATAAAGAATAAAAGTTTTTATTATTATTTTGACGATAAAGAAATAATACGAAACACTTATGATTACGATATGACTTTCAAGCTCCCTACTGGTGGCTATTTGTCAACAAGTTATGAGATCACTAAATTTGCTTCTGAATTAATAGAAGGGAAAATCCTGAATGAGCAAATATTGAAATTATATTTAAGCCCTACTTACCTTAAAAATGGAGAAAGTACTTTTTGGAATATGGGATTAAAAAACTCACAAATCGATAATACTACAAATGTATTTTGGCAAATGGGTTCTACCTATGGTGGGTGTTCTGCTGTTATTTTTGATCCAGTATCAAAACTAACTGTCTGCTGGCTAAATAATATGAGCGTAGCTTGGACAGAAGAAGAGATCTTACAGATGATGAAGTATTTTCTTGAAGGTAATAAAAAAATTAAAAATTAGTATTATTAATTTCCTATTATCTTAAATTATTAAATCATACAAAACGTTTATATTATCTACTTTATATTTTTTTTAATTCATATTTTTTTTCTTTCTAAATTGGAGATGCAAGATGCGTAAATGGAAATTAGAAGATTCATCAGAATTATACAATATCAAAGGCTGGGGTAGTGGCTATTTCTCTATCAATGAAAAGGGGAACGTAATCGTAACTCCTACTAAAAATGGAGTAGCTATTGACCTAAAAGAATTAGTCGATGAATTGCAAATTCGAGATGTCTCAATGCCGGTATTACTCCGCTTTCCTGATATTCTAGACGATAGAATTGAGAGCATCTCTAAATGCTTTGAAATTGCATCAAAAGAATATAATTTCAAAGGAAAATATTACAATATTTATCCAATAAAAGTAAATCAGATAAGACCTGTTGTAGAGGAAATCGTAAGATATGGGAAAAAATTCAATATTGGACTAGAAGCTGGCTCTAAACCTGAGCTCCACGCTGTACTTGCTAATACTACTAATCCTGATGCCTTAATTATCTGCAATGGATATAAAGACGAGGATTTTATAGAGCTAGCACTACTTGCACAAAAAATGGGTAAAAAGATTTTCATCGTTGTAGAAAAGCTAAATGAATTAAAATTAATCATCGATATTTCAAAAAGAATTAAAATAAAACCTAATATTGGTATTAGAATTAAATTAGCAAGCTCCGGGTCAGGAAAATGGGAAGAATCCGGCGGCGACCAAAGTAAATTTGGACTGAATGCATCGGAATTGCTCGAAGCTATTTCTATCGCTGAAGATTCAAAAGTCCTAGACTGCATTAAATTAATTCATTTTCATTTGGGTAGTCAAATTACAAAGATAAGAAAAATAAAAAGTGGGTTACGCGAATGCTCACAATTCTTTGTGCAATTGAAAAAAATGGGGTGCGGAATTGAATATGTTGATATTGGTGGTGGTCTGGGAGTTGACTATGACGGCACTCGCTCTACAAATCCGCAGAGCATAAATTACGCTTTACAAGAATACGCTAATGATGCAATTTCGATGATTCAAGATGCTTGCGAGAAGAATAATTTGGATCATCCAAATATAATAACTGAATCCGGTAGATCGCTTACTGCTCATCATTCTGTTTTAGTATTTAATGTACTCGAAAAGGCTACATTACCATTTTGGGATTATGAACATGAAGTTACTGATAATGATCACGAAATTCTTAGAGAGCTCTTCACAATACATGAAAATCTAACGACTTCAAATATGCTTGAGTCTTGGCATGATGCTCTTCAATTAAGAGAAGATGCTTTAGATTTATTTAGTTTAGGTTTGTTAGATTTAACAGCTCGTGCATTAACGGAGAGATTATTCTGGGGTATAGCAGAAGAAATTTACCGCTTAGCAATGTCTCTTAAACATCAACCTGAAGAATTGAGAAATTTATCTAAATTATTAAGCGATAAATATTTCTGCAATTTCTCTCTTTTTCAGTCATTGCCAGATTCTTGGGCTATTGACCAAATTTTCCCAATAATGCCAATTCATAGATTAGAAGAAAAGCCTGCTAAAATTGTTACTCTTCAAGATATTACATGTGATTCTGATGGGAAAATAGATAAATTTATAGGCGTGCGCGATTATGCAAATTATATTAACCTGCATGATTTAAAAAAAGATGAACCATATTATATTGGCGTTTTCATTGTGGGAGCTTATCAAGAAATTTTAGGGGATTTGCATAATTTGTTTGGCGATACTAACGCAGTGCATATTGTTGTTAAAGATGATGAATATGAAATTAAACAGATTATTGATGGAGAAACAATTGCAGAAGTATTAGATTATGTACAATACGATGCAAAAAAATTAGTGAGAATAATGGAATCGTGGGTAACAAATTCTGTAAAAGATGGAGCAATTACAGCAAAAGAAGGTAAAGAGTTCCTCGCTATTTATCGCTCAGGACTTTATGGATACACGTATTTAGAGCAGTAAAAGAAATATTTTACAATTATTTTAGGATGATAATCTTTAAAATAGCTAAACAATATTTAATTGCAGCTTAAGCAATATAATAACCGTTTACTTTTTTACTATGTGCTACTAGATTTCGATAAATCTCATCTTTTGATAGGATTTCATCGCAACCCAATATAATGATTTGTTCTTTAGCTCTGGTGAGAGCTACATTGAGTTTCCTATCAATATATTGATTAAATAAATAGGTTCGAGAACTTATTTTCTCAATCAAGCTATGATAATTAGTTGCGAAAGAATAAATTATTATATCTCTTTCGCTACCTTGATACCTTTCGACAGTATCAATTGTGATTTTCTTTAAATCATCAGACGAAATTGCTCCTTCTAAATATTTAGCTATTATCGCACATTGAGCCCTAAATGGAGAAATCACTCCGATTGATTTCTCTGTCAAATTCTCTCCCAATGCTTTAATATAATTTTGGATAATTCTCAAGCTCAATTCTGCTTCTGATATATTATATTTGATGGCTTTTTCACGTTTTGAATTAATAAAAACAAACCTTTTCTTAGAAATTTCATCAATTAAATTATCCTCAAAATCATTTTCAAACATATTAAAATCTTTACTTTGATGATTTTCAATATCTAAAATTTCAAGTTTAGAATTATAAAAATAAACATTAGGGAACTCCTGCACATCTCGGTGCATTCTTGCTTGTTTATATAAATTACCCGTAGCATAATTCCAATTTCTATGAACAATATTTCTTAGCATCCTCTCAAAAATTGAATTAGACATACTTTGGAATCCAATATCAATTAAATCTTTGTCTAATTCACTATCTAAAGCACTAGTTTGAGAGGTTATAGCAGGTAATTGTTTTTCATCTCCAATTAGAATAAATCTTTTAGCTTTGCAAAGAGTACCAACAATTTGAGGTTCTAATATTTGCGAAGCTTCATCGACAATTATAGTATCAAAATCCCAAATATCGAATATTTCAAAATTATTTACTGCAGAAAATACCGTAGAAGCTACAATTTTAAATTTATTTATTTTTTTATATAAATTGCGGAAATCATTGCTCTCAACCATATTGCATAGGAGATGATCTTGGTGAATTGAGGATTCTTTATTTCCAAGTCTCAAATAATCAAATCCTAATTTATTAATTACATTGCAAATTTCATCTAATGCTCGATTTGTGTACGCTATTAACAAAATATTTTCGCTTGTATGCTCAATTAAATATTTAACTAAATAACGTATCACATAAGAAGTTTTACCTGTACCTGGAGGTCCTTGCAATAAATAATAATCATTTGAATTAAGGATTTCATTTAATACTTCATTTTGATTATCAGTAAGCTCTTTATAGTGAATGTAAATTTTTTCGTCTCGTATTCTTGGAGCTTTCACACCTAAAATGATCTTCTTTTTTTCATCGTCGCAGTATAAAAATTCAGATAAATTTGGGATTAATTTTTTTGTATTCGAGTCAGATTGGTCACGTTCAATAACCCAATTCCCAATCTTTTTAAAGAAATTTTTAATAGGATATGATTTATTTCTTATTGTAATTATTATATTTTTATTATCAATTTCTTTAATTGAACCTTTTAAAATAATATCATTTACAGGTGTTTGAAAATCATCAGTTTTTTGATATACTATAACTATATCGCCTCTTCGAAATGAATCGATATAAAATGAGTCATCATTTCGCTGGAAGAATAAATGCAATTTTTCAAAATCAGATTTTTCGCTCAATAAATTTAAATTATCAATGACAAGGGCTTTTTCTTTCTTTTCATCAATATTTAATTTCCATAAATCAGAAGTGATTGAATTATTTGAATTAGAAATAATATCAGAAAGCAATTCTTTTAATAAAAAATTAAGTAATTTATTATAATAGTTTTTTTCTAAATCGCTCGAATTAATATAAATTTCATAGAAATTATTCACATCATAGATCTTATATTTTGGCAAACCAGATAAATCTTCAAAATAATTTTCTATACTTGGTGCTTTATTTTTTGATAATTTAATCAGCTCAAATACTAAATTATTTCTTAACTTTACGATTTCTCTATAATAATTTTCATTTATAGCTGCATTTCTATTTGGCTCTGTAGTACACATAGCATAATAAATAGAGGAATTGCCCTTTCTATCCGGATACACAGAGCTTAAGATCATATTATAACAAGAGACTTGAGCATAATGACTACTCCACATTCCGGCACGAAAAGTGTTTTTCCCGGTGCCTAAGGTCATATTTATATTAGGGAATTTACCGGATTTAAGCTCGATAATATCTTTTAGATTTTCATCTTTGTCATCTTCAATAAGCAAATCTAATCTACCCTGCATACCCCATTTTGGCGATATAAATGAGGGTTCAATAATTGAATTAGACGATTCAATATTTTCGATAAATTGCTTAATATTTGAAAAATAATTACTTAATTCAGGTTTTAATAGTTTCACATCTTCTTTATTGGTCTTGCTCAAAGCATAAAGCGAAATGGGTCGCGATTTAATACTTTGCTCGTACAATTCCTCAAAAGTTGCTTCAGGATTAATAATTAACTCATCGAAAATATTATTAATTATATTACCTTTAAGCAAAGAAATATTTGATTTTTTGGGCAAAATCAAATTAAAAAAATAGGAATATTTATTCGAAGCATCTATGGAACTTGCTAAATCTGTTACATCAAAGAGAAAATCAGGTTCTAATACAATAAAAGATTTTCTATTTAATTCGATTTTGTTTCCATTTAAGATACTTATATTAATAATATTTAAATTTGAGCTTTCGTTAGAATACTTATATATATCTTCCCACTCATTATTTAGCAAGAGCGAAAATATTTCTTCATTATAAAAAACATCTAATAAATAGGAATGTTCGGAATCGTCAATTTTCTCTTCATATTTTTTAACGACTATAGCTGAATAAAGATTTACAGTTTCACTTGTAATTGCATTTTTTTGAAATGGCAATTTTTTTGTTGAAATATCAAGAATTTTATCAGTAAAAACATCTGAAAAATCGTAATATAAAACTTTATAAAGCTGAACAATAAGTTTGGAAATAGTATTTATTGAATTTTGATTTATTTTTTTAGAAGAATCTTTGCTTAATTTATTAGTATAATTTCTAATTGAATGTAAAGAATTACTTAATTCTGCAGAAAATTTATATTTATTAATAATAAATTCAAATTTCGCATAATCTGAATTAATATATTGATTTTCTCTATCGGTAATGGAACTAATGAGTTCTGTAAGCAGTTTATAAAGCAGGAAGAACTTATTGCGATTATCAATAAGTTCATCAGAATAAATATTTTTTAATGATTCAATAAAAATAAATGAATTTTCATTAATATTTGGACTTTCCTTTTCATTCATTTTTATTTGTGATTACCTAATCATTTTCTAATCTAAGATCTTTAATTCGCAATTGTATCATATTATGCCCATTATAATTGCTTTCTTCGATATTATATACAATTGAAAATGGTTTGCCAGTAGAGCAAATATCAATTTTATGACCTAAATTATATCCAATTGCATCAATTACAAAATGAGATTGATAAGCTCTAAATTTTAGGTGGTTGCTTCCTACTATTTTCACACCATTTGCTGTAGTTACTCCTTTTGAATAGAAGAATGGTTTTTGATTATCATAACCAAAAGGAGCGAATTTTTGCAGTGTAGATAAGAAAATTGGTGATAATTCATTTAACTTTAGTTCTGCATCAATTTGAATTTCTGGTTGTGTCATTTCTTTGCTTAACTTTTCATTTGTGATAGAATTGAAAAGTTTTCTAAATTCATCAACTTTTAGTTCGCTAAGTGAAAGACCAGCAGCATATTTATGTCCACCATATTCATCTAATAAATGGTCGCAACCTTTTAGTGCAGCATGCACATCAAAATTATTAGTAGAGCGAGCAGAACCTTTTGCCATATTATCTATAGAAGTGAGCAATACCGTCGGCAAATGATACCTCTCTACGAGACGAGAAGCAACAATTCCTATAACGCCGGCATGCCAATGAGGTGCATGCAAGACCAAAGAACGATTACCCTCTTCTTCGATTTGCTTTTCTGCCATAGGAATAGCTTCTTCAAAGGTCTGTTCGTCAATGGCTCTGCGTCTAATATTTTCTCTTTCTAGCTTTTGAGCGATACGAAATGCTTCGATTGAATCTTGCTGGATCATCATTTTTACAGATCTTTTGGCATCGCCTAATCTACCAGCAGCATTTATAAGAGGAGCTAAATTAAAAACAATGTTAGATGTATTTACCTGTCCGACTTTAATCCCTGTGCAATCAAGTAGCCCTTTAATTCCTGCTCTAGGATTGGTATTTAGCAACTCAAGCCCAAGTTTAGTAAGAATTCTATTTTCACCTATAAGTGGTACCATATCAGCAGCAGAAGCAATTGCAACGAAATCGAGATATTTCATTGCTAATTCAGGTTTGTTAAGCTTTTGCGCAATAGCTTGAATAAGCTTAAATGCAACACCTGTAGCTGCAAAATGTTTAAATGGATATTTATCACCTGGCTTAAGTGGGTCTAATATTGCATATGCTTCTGGTAATTCTTCGGTAGGCTCGTGGTGATCGCAAATAATTGCATCAAGACCGATTGATTGGGCGTATTTAAGAGGTTCTAAAGATGTTATTCCGACGTCGACGCTGATTAATACAGATGCTCCAAGATCTTTGGCTCTATTCATTGAATAAATAGAAAGCCCATATCCCTCGAGAAATCTGTCTGGAATGTAATACTCACTCCTTCCTCCTATTTCTCGAATAAATAAGTACATAAGAGATGTGCTACTAGTGCCATCTACATCATAATCGCCGTGAATCCATACTAATTCATCATTAGCTACAGCTTTTAAAATTCTATCCACAGCCTCTTTCATACCATCCATTAAAAATGGATCGTGCATTCCTGATGCGTCAGATTCGAAGAATTCCTTAGCTTTAGTTACGCTATTAATACCTCGATTAACAAGTACCGTTGCCAGACTTGTGTGTATTTTAAGCTCTTTTTCTAATTTATATATTGTACTTTCATCAGCATCTTTTTTAAAAACCCAAAGATTATCCAATTGGTTGCCAAATATTTATTTTAATTTCTAATGTAAGCAAATTAACACAATTTTCCCAAAAAAAAAAATATTTCTTACAAATCTGTGTAATTTTTTTGACAACTAGTAATTAATTACATTTTTTTTTAAATATTCCGATAATCTCACTATTAATTATTTTAAATTTTAAACATCGGAGTATTTTAATATGTTAAGTTGGAACAAGCTTAAAATTG
>CALLXS010000034.1 GCA_937875295.1 uncultured bacterium
CTACTCCTTGTTCCACGAAAACTCCCACCTCTGCGAGCAAATGCATCTTCAGGTAATATTGTAGTTACTAAAATGATCAATAAAGTTAATATACAAAAATAGCTTATTTTTCTATTTTTCATTAAAATATCCTTTCAGTTTGTAAAGTATCGTCCTCATTTCGGAATGTAATTTCGGACTTAAAATCAGAATTAATTTTATCGTTTTTATTTCCAAAAATAGCTTTTAGACCGCTTTCTTTCATTTTATTTGATTTTATATGAATAAAAACACTAACTATCCCTTCTAATAATTCTTCATTAATAAAGACAGCAGTATCATTAATATCTCCATCGCTATCGAGACTAAATTGCACTAAATTAATTGCTTCTTCTTCAGTAAAAGAAGGAGGAACTATTTTAAGATTATCTAAATTATCTAAAAAAATATTTTTGATATATAATTTTTCATCTTTACCGGAATATTGAATTACAGCATCAAAAGTACCATCTTCATTTAAATTAATGAGTATTTCTCTTACACCACCAAGTTGCTCACCATTATAATAAACGGCAGTTTTTTCGATACGTCCATTACTTTCTATAGTAAATGTAGCCATTGTTTATTTTGATCTCCTTACTTTTTATTTTTTTTGTTTATTTGATTTTTGTTGTTAGTTGTAATATCAAAATTAATTCTATTATATTTTATTAATTTAAAAGTAGCATCGGTATAATGGTTATTACCTTTTTCTTTAAATGTTTTTCCACTTTTATAGTGAATTTTCTGGTCTTGTTCCTGATGGAAAAATATTGGTACTTTTGCATCTCCAACACCAATCAACAAATAGCTTCCTACTGCCATTATATTAGTAAATCTAATTGTTTCATTTTTTTGTTTATAATAAATGCTACCTTGACCAGTTTTTGTAATTCTTAATCTATTTGTTTTAAAACCTAAAGTATCGACATATCCTAAATTTTTGAGGATCAAAGAATTTTGAATAATAGGCATTGGGATTCCATTTTCAACTAAATTATCATACTCATCTGTAATTACCCAGGGATCGCCGGTATCAGAGCAAGCTTTTTCAAAGTTAAAGAATAAATATGGTTGAAAGGCTCCACCAGAAGCAAGTCCTATTTTTGTCGTATCTTCATTATTAATTGAATATCTTTTCCCTACGGAATCAATTTCAATAAATACTTTTCTATTTAACCATTCATTTTTATTATGATTTACTGCATCATACTTAGTCGTCCATTCTTTTGTATTAAATTTAATTGTTTGCAATTGCAAATAATAATGATTATTTGCTCCTATGGAATCACAAATCACCATTAATTCTTCGTTCCTTGTTTTGTGCAAAGGTACACCAAATCTTATAATAATACTATCCTTAGATTCAATAGAATAGATTAAAGTATCTTTTGGGTAAAATTTATAATAAGCACAAGTATTTATTTTTACTTTAGGAGCATTTGGGGTTACTGTATATTTATTTTCAATATTTTCTTGGCTTATTAAACTAATGTTTAATACAAATAATAAAGCAAGCGATAAGAATAAATTATAATAAATTTTTATTTTGTTCATATTCATAATTACGTAATTGATTAATAATAAGTTGCATATCTTCAGGCAATATTGAATCAAAAGATATAAATTCATTTTTCTGTGGATGAATAAAACCTATAGTTTTTGCATGAAGCATTTGTCTATCTATTTGAGATAATAATTTCTCATAAAATATTTTTCTTTTTGGAGAATGCCCACCATAGACAACTGTATCACCGCCATAGAGTTTATCACCAAAAAGTGGAAATTTATTATGAGAGCAATGTACACGAATTTGATGAGTTCTGCCAGTGCGTAGCTTTAATTTTATTAAAGTCATATATTCAAATCGTTCAATAACTTCATAATCAGTAATAGACGGTTTTCCACCCCTTTTAGTTACCTCAAATTTTTTTCTATTTCTAACCGAACGAGCAATATTACCGGTAATTGTGCCACTATCATTTGGAATTACTCCCCAAGCAAGAGCAATATACTCTCTCTTTACAGTTCTTTCAGCAAATTTTTTTTGAAGATTAACTAATGTATCAATATCTTTAGAAACTACAAGTAATCCTGTAGTATCCTTATCTAATCTATGTACGATACCTGGTCTAACAGCATTTGATGCAAAAATTGCTCCTTCATCTACTTGAGAATCAGAATCTTCTTCTTCATCGGAATTATTTTCTATTTCAATATTCTCTCTTACTCCAATATGCCAAAGTATAGCATTAATCAAAGTACCATCTCTATTTCCAAATCCTGGATGTGTTACCATCCCAGCAGGTTTGTTAACTATTATTAAATTAGCATCTTCATATACAATTGGTATCTTTAAATCTTGAGGAATTAATTGAATAGGAGGGAGCTTAATTAAAGTACATTCTACATAATCTTCTGGTTTTAGCTTTTTACTTGCTTTAGCCACTTGTTTATTAACAAAGACCATACCTTTATCTATAGCAGTTTGAATACGATTACGAGATGCTTTTTCAATTAAATTTGAGAGAAATACATCTAATCTTATCGGTTTTTGCTTAGCTGGGATAAGGAAAGTATATTTTTGTTCGATATACCCTTCTGGAATTTCGTCAAACATATATAGATTATAAAAAAATACAAAATTAAGAAATTCCTATTAAATATTCATTCCTTACTTTTGGAATAAGGAAAAAAGTAATGTTAATAAATGAAAAATTATAATAAAATAATTATTAAAGAGTTAATATTGAAATAGAATGTAAATTAAATTTTAAATAATTTAAAATTAAGATATGATGAAAGAAAAAATTGAGTATATTTTAAAACTTAAAAAAGAAAAAAATGCAATCATTTTAGCTCATTATTATCAAATACCAGAAATTCAAGATGTTGCAGATTTTTTAA
>CALLXS010000035.1 GCA_937875295.1 uncultured bacterium
CCTCGATCGAGTCCAATAACATTTATATCTGAATTGTTTTGCAAAAATGCCCTTGCTCTTTCATTCAAATATGAATTTCTATCAGAAGCTTTAAAGTTGATTGTAATAGGAACATGAAATAGAAATTTTGATTCTGTATAGTGCTTGTCTTTTATAATTTCATGATTTACGGTTTTTGTGATTACATTTCGGCTGTCAAAGAGTATTTGTGCTTCGCTTGATAAGCTTTTTACCTTACCGTTTACATATTTAAATATTTCATCGTGTATATTTTCAGGAATTGGTTTGCCTGTCTTGGTAATTCGGTTTACCATTGTTTCACCGACTTTATGAATGACAGGAGATTTGATTCCTGCTTTCCTGTAAAATAATTCTGCTTGTCCATTTAGTTTTAAGACTGTATCGGCGAGATTCTCGTCACTAAAAAGATTTCTCCAATATAGTGTATGAAGATTCGGGGTTCCATTCGTGCCCGGCGCAAAGTCTTTATTGTAAATTTGGAAAAGATAAAGGTGCAAGTGAAATCCAAATTTCTATTTATAATGGAAAAGATTTTAGTTGTGAATGCCGCGAAGGTAATATCGAAAAATTAGAGCAAGCTAATTCAAGCTCTGCAAGCATAAAATTAATCGTAGATAATAAAACTGCAACTGCTTCTACAAGTGATTTATCTGAAAGTACTTTTGAAGAAGCAATTTTAAATGCAATTGAAAGAGCTAAATATTCAAGTAAAGATAAGTTCGCAGGACTACCACCTACTACAGGTATTAAACCAGATATCAAGACATTAGATATTTTTTGCCAAGACATCGAAAAAATGCCAACTTCTGATAAAGTAGAATATGCAAAAAATATGGAAAAAGTTGTTCTAAGGGATACTAGGATTAAAAATTCTGGAGGTGCGTCAGTAAGTACATCCATTGCATCAAGAATTTTAGCTAATTCTAAAGGCTTTTCTGGTGAATATAAATCTACTATGTTTAGCGGAGGAGTTGGAGTACAAGCAGGCTCTAAAGATAAATTTTACGAAGATTATTGGTACGAATCAACTAGAAAATTACAAAATATTTTAGCACCTGAAAAAATTGCAGATATTGCAATTACAAGAGTAATAAGATTGCTAGGTGCTAAAAAAATTCCTACTCAAGTGGTTCCTGTAGTCTTTGACCCACAAATGTCAGCATCTTTAATTGGCTTTTTGATTTCATGCTTATATGGATCTTCCATCTATATGAAACAATCATTTTTAGTGGATAAACTTGGCTCTCAAATAGCCAACAGTAATTTGTCTATCATAGATGACCCTACTCTACCTCATTTAAATGGTACAAGACCATGGGACAGCGAAGGAACGATAATGAAAAAGACTGAAATTATAAAAGATGGTGTATTAAAAACATATCTATTAGATACTTATTCTGCAAAAAAACTTGATATGAAATCTACTGGTCATGCAAGTGGAATTTCAAATTGCTATGTAGCTCCTGGTAAGGTTTCTCAAGATGACATTATTAAATCTGTTGATAAAGGTCTATTTCTTACCAATACTATTGGTCAAGGTACTGTACCAACTACAGGAGATATTTCTAAAGGTGCTTCTGGACTATGGATAGAAAATGGTAAATTAACATATCCTGTCGATGAAATTACTTTCACTGGGAAACTTAGCGAAATGCTCCAAAATATTGATATGATTGGTAATGATTTAACTATGAAAAATTCTCTTTCATCTCCTACTCTGAAAATTAATAATATTAGCTTGTCTGGTATCTAATATTAAAATCATTTATTTACATTTATAATCCTCTTTTAAAACTAAAAGAGGATTATTATTTTGTAATAATATCAATTTCTAAATTGTTAATATAATAGAAAATCGTATTTTTGCATATTATTTTAAGATTTGATTTCTATTAAACAAGATAATAATTAATGACTAAAAAATATATTTTATATTCAGCTATTACAATTGGATTAATTATCATTTCGTATGTTATTTATAATCTTTTCAACGAAAAATATAATTATCCAATTGAAATTCATATATACTCTTTCAATAATTTAGAAGCATTTTCTGATAATGAATTAACTGAAATTAAAAGCTATTTCAATGACAAATATTTATCTCATGTAATTTATTTACATACTCCGAAAAATAAAAACGATAAAGAAGTGATGATTATAAAACCATCAGGATTGAAATCAAATAAAGAATACGAGAAAAACTATATTCAAACAATAGACTCATTATCAAAATTAATCTATCTCTTCCCAACAATAAGTAGAAATGAAGCTAATTACTTAATGAATCATTTGATTTCTAATATCAATAAAGGAACGCATAAGAATAAAAGAGTATTTATTATTAGAGGAAATTTCCCAATTAATTACACGAATAAAGATATAAATGAAATTAATATTGATGATAAATTAAAGAAAAATAAAAGTAAAGATAGAAATATTGAAATAAACTGGGTCTTAAAATCTAATTCATCAGAACCAGAACAAATTTACTTTGATTTAATTAAAAAAGCTGGATATTATATAAAGAATAAAATTGAAACTACTGAGCTTAGAGCTAGTAGTACTCATCTTTTTAAGCCAATATATATTATTATGATGAATCCTATTTCAAGCAATGATATTTTTGATTTGACTAATTATATTCGGCTATATTATGGTTCTGCTTTAAAAATCACTATTTGGAATAATAGTAAATATAATAAATTTAGCTTCACTATTAATGATGAAAATATAAAAGGAAATGATTCATTAAAAGTATTAGAAAATCTTAATACAGTCCAATGGGATGATTTTGGGAAATTAATAAATGACGCTACGAGCGATATTACATCACATAATTTTAATTATAAAGTTCCATTAATTTTTTTAGGTAATATGCCTAAAGTAGGTAGCTCTATTCAATTAAATGAAAAAACGTGGGAAACATTGAAAGACACTAAAAATATAGACATTATTTGCTATATTACTAAAGGCAAAGTGCTAAACGAAACTGATTTGTTATTTCGTGAGGGACTAAAGATTTCAAATATCCATTATATTGAAAGGTAATTATTATGAAGCAAATTCTCTTTATTATATTGTTTTCAGTACTATTCTTTTCATGTAAAAGTGTCCAAAACAATAATAACAATAATATTATTAATGATACAATTTCTATTAAAAATAATAATGGAGAAATAGTATCTGGAATAAATAAATCTAATCCATTTATATTTTCAGATATAGGGCAGGAATATAAATTCAACAATGGTGAAGATGTGCAATTAATTATCAAAGGTATTGACATGAATGATGCTACTTTTGATATTATCACTGATGAAGTTACTAAGGAAATTACAATTAGATTAGTCAATAAGTATAATTCAACTGTATTTTTCACTCAAAAATGCCAGACTATTAATAGATATAATATAAATGTATTACCTCAAATACAATTAAATAAAAATTTACCTCCTGAGCAAGTAATATTTACTCCAATTTTAGATGATGATTGCAATGTAATAGGTTTTCAAATGAGATATGGTTCTCAAGTGAGAGGTTGCTCTGATAGCATTACTAATGAAATATATCGTAAATTTATGTTTTGCGCTGCCAAGGATTCAATTTATTTAAAATCAGACAATAAATTTAATTTTGATGATATAAATTCAAGTAATAATAAGGAAACAACTCAACCTCAAAGTAAAACAAAAGATAGTAAGTCTCAAGGTGAATCAAGAAAATCTAAACTAAAAAAAATGGGTTTCCCTGTTAAATAAATAATTTCAATTCCATGATTTCATTTAGAATAATCATTTTTTCAGTAATATTAATTTCTTCTTTTTTATTATTTTCTAAAAACATAAGAAAAATAATAAATTTAATTAAATTAGGAAAATCTGATAATAGATTAAATAATAAAAATAAAAGGTTGAAAAATGTAATTTCAATTGCCTTCCTTCAAAGTAAAATTCTAAATGATAAAAAAGCAGGATTAATACATATTATTATTTTTTGGGGCTTTTTGACATTACTATTCACAGTAATTGAGTCAATTATTCAGGGCTTCTCCCCTACTTTTTCTTTTAATTTTTTAGGCTATTTTTTCTCTGTTATAACTTTTCTAACTGATTTATTTTGTATTTCAATTATAATAGCATGTCTAATAGCTTTGAGTCGAAGATTTATATTTAAAATTCCACGTCTGCAAGGAGATTATTCAGAACAAAAAGATGCAATTATTGTAATTTCTTTAATCCTAATTATCGTAATATCATTAATTATAAATATTAGTTATTCAGAAATATTATTTCCAAAAAATTACTCAAAACATTTTATCGATAATTTAATAAAAATAAACAATATAAAAAATGCTAGTTTAATTTATTCTGTTAGCTGGTGGATACACATTGTTTCTATATTAATTTTTTTAAATTATTTACCTTTTTCAAAACATTTACACATACTATTTGCTATTCCAAATGTGTTTTTCTCTAATCAATCGCATAAATCTCTAAATAATATTGATTTTGATGATGAGAATATTACAAATTATGGTGCTAATCATATTACAGATCTATCTTGGAAAAATATTTTAGATGCTTATTCTTGTACTCATTGTGGAAGATGTACAAATGAATGTCCTGCTTTCAAATCGGGAATGAAGCTCGATCCGAGAGAATTAATGGTAAAAATTAGAGAAAATTCAAATGAAAATTCAAAATCATTAACTGGCGAAGACTTAAAACAACAATTACCATTTTTAGAAACTTATGACAACAATAAATTGTGGGAATGCACTACTTGTGGAGCATGTATGGAAGTATGCCCAGTAAATATTGAGCATATTCCATCAATTATTGATTTTAGAAGAAACCAAATAATGATGGAATCTGATTTTCCAGCAGAGTTGCAGTCAGTTTTCGAGAACTTAGAAAATAATAGCAATCCTTGGGCATTTTCTATGGATTCAAAATTGGATTGGGCTAAAGATATTAAAGTAAATTTATGCAAAGATATTGAAAATTTTGATGTGCTTTTTTGGGTAGGTTGTGCTGGTGCTTTTGATGAAAAAGCAAAAAATACTTCAAAAGCAATGATTAAAATTCTTGAAAAAGCAAATATTAATTATGCAATTCTTGGCACTGAAGAAAAATGCAATGGTGATATTGCTCGCAGATGTGGAAATGAATATTTAGCTGATTCAATGATAAAAGATAATATTGAAACTTTAAATAAATATCAATTTAATTCTATCGTTACCACCTGCCCACATTGCTATAATACTTTTAAAAATGAATATCCTAATTTTGGTTATTCAAAAAATATTGTTCATCATACTGAATTTATAAATGATTTGTTAATAACAAAAAAACTTATACCAACGCAAAAAATAAACTTTAATATTACATATCATGACTCTTGCTATTTAAGTAGATACAATGACATTACAAAGCCACCAAGAGAAATATTAAAGTTTATTAATAATGGAGATTTCGTAGAAACAAATCAATACTCCAAGAATAATCTATGTTGCGGTGCCGGTGGTGGGAACATATTTTTAGAGCATAAAAATCATGAAAAAATAAACAATATCCGCACAAAAGAATTAGTTGCAACAAATTGTGATACAATTGCTTTGAATTGTCCATTTTGTAATATAATGTTGAATGATTCAATCAAAGAATTAAATATCACATCTATTAATACTTCTGATATAGCTGAATTAGTTGCAAAGGCACTATAATAATCGTAATTGAACTTAAATTTTATAAAAATATTCAAAGTACTTTTACAATACCTGACGAAGCACAGTTACAAGGCATAAAGAACAAAGTAAGTACTGTATTAGATTTTGACAAAGGTGATCTTTTCATCACTATTGACCATAAGTATTTGCAGAGGACAATAATTTTGAAGATATTAAGTTTAAAATAAAGATTTTTACTATGTGGAAAACTTTTCAATATTTCCACAACTACATATAACACAGTCACTTAAGTGATTATATTCCAATCTTCATTGAAAATTAACAAATAATTTATTTTCACTTCATTCTAAAATCGGAATTTTGCATTCTGAAAAATAAATTTTGTGTTTTAATATAATTTTTAAATTGGAGATTTGGAAATGAATTTTAGAAAGATAGTACTAATTTTATTTGGATTAGTAATTTCAATTAACCTCTTATCAGCTCAGGCAAAGTATACCATCAATGGTAGAATAATTGATAAAGAAACCGGAGATTTGCTTAGAGGAGCAACAATACAATTGATTGGCACTAATAAAGGTGCATTGACCGATATGAAAGGTTCTTTTAGAATAAAAGATCTTTCGCCAAATACTTATACCCTAAAAATTTCTTACATTGGTTACAAAGACCAAACTATTACTGATATTAATCTCAAAAATGAGAATATTAATCTTGGTGATTTGGTATTGGAAGTCGAAGCAACAATTGGAGAAGAAGTAGTAGTTACTGCTGATAGAGTTTTGGATAACCAAGCAGCATTACTTGCAATGAGAAAAAATGCTATTCAACTTTCTGACGCTATTTCTGCAGAAGAAATCAAAAAGACACCTGACTCTGATGCTGGGCAAGCTCTAAAGCGCGTCTCTGGTATCACATTAGTAAATGATAAATTCGTTTATGTAAGAGGTGTAAGCGAAAGATATAGTAATACTACTCTAAATGGTACATCATTAGCAACAACCGAACCTGATAAAAAAGCTTTTGCTTTCGATATGTTCCCAGCAGATTTTTTAGAAAATGCAAATGTAGCTAAATCATTTACTCCTGATTTACCTGGAAATTTTGCAGGTGGTCTAGTACAATTAAATACAATTGATTTTCCTATAGGTTTTAGTTTGAAAATTAGTTCAGGAGCATCAATGACAGATAATTTAACATTTCAAAATAAATTTATTAGTACTCGAGGTGGATCAAATGATTGGTTAGGATTTGATGATGGTACTAGAGCAATACCGGGAAATGTTCCAAATTCCCCTTCAGAATTTAAATTATTAACTAATAATTTAAGAACTCAAGATGAAAATATATTAATCCCAGCACAACAACAATGGGCTAACGTAAATAATTCATTTAATTCAAAGCAATGGATTAGAGATACTAGTAATGGAAAACCAAATGGTAATTTTGCCATTTCATATACAGATATATTTTCTTTAGCTGAAAATTATGATTTAGGTATTATGGCATCTGCAATGTATGGAAATAGCTATAACCTAACAAATATCGAAAGAGGAAGACTTCAAGCAGATGGTACAATATTTAATTATTATGGATCTGGAGAGCAAATGGTACAATCAACTAATTTAGGTGGTTTATTTAATATTGCTTTTAAACTTGGTCCAAATAATTCTATTAGCTTAAAAAATACTTACAATAATTCCTCAGATGACGATGTAACAATCATCAACGGATATAAAGAACAAAATCAAATTAAGCAATTTGGTTATCAATATGTACAAAAATCATTATTTGCTTCTCAATTAGGTGGAGAACATAATATTCCAAGTCTAATGAATTCATTAATAAATTGGAAAATTGGATATTCATTCTCTAAACGAGATGAACCTGATTTCCGCAGAGTAAGATATTCACGAAATGATGAAAATGAACCATTTAGAGTTGATATTTATGATATGAATGGTAATGGATATCAAGCAGGTAGATTTTTTTCTTATTTAAATGAAAATGCCTATAATGCATCTTTAGATTATACTTTGCCTATCGAAAACATGAAAATAAAATTAGGTGGTTTATATGAATCTAAAGATAGAGACTTCTTAGTAAGATCATTTACCATTGTAAAAAGTAATTTTGTGTTACCATATTATTACAATGATGATTTCGGTTATGTGCTTAGAAATGATGGTAATGAAGAATTTTATAATGAAGCTTTTACTTCAAGTCCTGATCAATTATTTGATAGCAAAAATTTTGCTTTTGATAAATTAGGTTATAGTGAAGAAACTAAATTAACTGACTCATACAAAGCTACTGAAGGTTTATTTGCAGGATATTTAATGGGTGATGTACCATTTATGATTGCAAGAAATAAATTTAGAGCTATATTAGGCTTAAGAATCGAAAATTCTAATCAAAATTTAAAGAATTATTACCCTATTGCATCTAATTCTGGAGATTCAACTTTTGTCGATAGAAATACTTTAGACTTTCTTCCAGCTATTAATTTGAATTATGAAATTAATAATAATATGAATCTACGATTAGCAGCAAGTCAGACTCTAACTAGACCATCTCTAAGAGAATATGCTCCATTTACATTCTACGATTTCCAATTCCAAGGTGATGTCACTGGTAATCCAGACTTAGTAAGAGCATTAATTCAAAATTATGATATTCGTTGGGAATGGTTCACTGCACCAGGAGAAGTAATTTCAGTATCGGGATTTTATAAAACATTTACAAATGCGATTGAAGAAACTATTATTCCTACAAGCAGTAACTTTAAAAAGACATTTACTAATGCTGAAGGAAAAGCATTAAACTATGGTATAGAATTAGAATTAAGAAAAAGTTTAAGCTTTATTTCTGAATCGTTAGACAATTTTATGTTTAATATGAATATCGCTTTAATAAATTCTGAAATAGAAGTAAAACAAGTAAATAAAATAGACAAAAGAAAAATGTGGGGTCAATCACCATATACTATAAATTTAGGTTTATATTATGCAAATGTTGATTGGGGAACTACAGTAAATTTAAGTTATAATACTTTTGGAAAAAGGATCATTCAAGTAGCTGACATTCAAAGATATAGTTTCGACGATCCTCATGTTTATGAGCTTCCAAGAAATGTAATTGATTTATCAATTTCAAAAGTATTATTTGAAAATATTGATTTAAAATTTGTAGCTAAAGATATTTTTAATGAAAAATCAATTTGGCAACAAAATGGAAAAACTGTTTCAAGTAATTCTTGGGGCAGAGGATTTTCATTAGGTATTGGATACAGATTTAAATAACAATTCATTTATAATAACAAAAACAAAAATATTTTTTTTACATAATAATAAAGGAAACATAATGAAAAAATTTCTCTTACTATCACTTTTCCTATTTTGTGGCTATGGATTTTTATCTGCACAAGGAATTGAAGATATTAAAATTAAAGCCCCTAAAGCTGATGAAAGCATCCGCAAAGGCAAAACTTATACTATCTCTTGGGACACATTAGATAGTAAAGGAAATAGAACTTTTGAGACTACATTCGAATTCTTCTGGGCTGAATCTGAAACTCCTGCTAAATGGAACATGCTACAAGTAGGAAAAGCATCTGGATCATTGGTAAATACCTTCAAAGATGTTGATTCCAAAGCAAAAACAAAAGCTACAGGTAAAGTAGTATCTGTTTTCCCTACTAAAGATCCTCTATATATTAAAATGCAAGTAAAAGATAATCCTACAGTTTCTAAAGTCGTTGGACCTATTCATATAGTTGTTCCACCAGCTGTTACTGCAGATTCTACAATTACAGGTGATATTAATAATAATATTACATTATCTAATAATAAATTATATCAATTAAAAGGTGTAGTTTATGTACAAGATGGTGGTGTAATAAGAATTAATCCTGGTACTGTTATTTTTGGTGATGATCAAGCTACTTCTGCTTTAGTAATTAATAGAGGCGGAAAGATCTATGCAAAAGGTACAAGAACTCAACCGATTGTATTTACAAGTCCTTTTGCTCCTGGTAATAGAGATCGTGGTGATTGGGGTGGCGTTTTAGTAATGGGTAATGCTTCTACCAATTTAGGTGAATCAGCTATTGAAGGAGGAATCTCTGACGCTGTTAAGAAAAACGGCTGGTATGGTAAATGGAATGGCGTAAATAATGATGATGACTCTTCAGGAGTAATTGAATATGTGAGAATTGAATTTGCTGGTATAGCTGAATCTCCAGATAATGAATTAAATGGTCTTACTATGGGTGGCGTAGGAAGAAAAACAGTTATCAATCATGTTCAAGTTTCTTATGGTGGTGATGATAGTTTTGAATGGTTTGGTGGTACTGTAAATGCTAAAAATTTAATTGCATTTAATGGAATAGATGACGATTTCGATACAGACAATGGTTTTAATGGAAAAATTCAATTTGGAATAAGCTATAGATTCCCTAATATCGCTGATCAATCAAATTCAGAAGCATTTGAATCTGATAATGATGCAAATGCCTCAGAAAATGAACCTTTCACAAGCCCAATTTTCACAAATATGACTGTAATTGGTGGTGTAAGAGATATAGAAAACGTATCGGGAACCGACTACAATGCAAAATACTTAGCAGCAGCACAAATTCGTAGAAATTCAAGAATGTCTTTATATAATTCTCTTATTATTGGTTGGCCAGCAGGTCTTGAAATGACTAATAATAATACTGTAAAAGCATTTGAAGAGAATTTAGCTCAAGTTCAATTTAATGATTTTATCGGTATTAAAGGCGATAAATTCTTCTATTTCGGTAGTAGTACATCTGCAACTGAAAATGTAACAAAAGATTGGTTAAGCACTCCTTCATTTGGAAATAAATTCAATAATAAATCTGGTAATATTGCTAATTATGCTCAAATATCAAATTTATATCCACCATTTGAAAATATGACAAATTTAAATTTATTACCAGTAGAAAATGCTGATTTTAAAAATACTGCAAGCTTTGCTCCAGAAAAATTACAAGATCCATTTTTCGAAGTAGTATCATATCGCGGTGCATTCTCTACAGATATTACCCTAAGATGGGATGCTGATTGGGCAAATTATGACCCTGTAAATACTCTTTACAAAACAGGTGATGTAATTGAAAATGAAACTGAAATTAATACAAATTTAATTAATGTATCAATTTACCCTAATCCGGTTTCAACTTCAAGCTTCGTACAATATGTTACTCCAATTGATGGTAATGTAACAATTAAACTTTATAATGAATTAGGTTCAGTTGTAAAAGTAATTGCTGAAGATATTTATCAAATTAGCGGTACATACCAATTTCATTTAAATTCAAATGAACTTTCAACTGGTGTATATTTCTTAAATATCACAAGTGGTAATAATACAGTAATTAAAAATATAAATGTAATAAAATAATCCCGAACTCCAATTCCGGAACACAAAAAAGGCGGATTTCCCAAAAGGATCTCCGCCATTTTTTATTTAAATTATAATTTATATACTAATTTTTATATCTTAATAATTCAAATCCTCTACCTTGTACCATAAATTTATAAATATCATATTTAGCAATTAAATAATCAACGCTAAATTTCACATCTTGAGTAGGAGTATCCATTTTCATAAGTCCTATCCCCTCTCCGAATGTCAAATAAGTATGTAAATTTATAAAAGATTTTGGTAATGGCAAATCGATTGAAATACCATCAATTTTTACTTTTACAGTAATTCTTGAATTTAAGTCAAACTTGACACCTTTAATAGATTTTTGATTTACAGGATCAGTTTCTGTAGTATTACCCATTCTAATACTATAAATATTAAATGATAAATCTAGCTTAACATTTTCTAAATTTGGTACAGAAACATCTGTCACTTCAATAGAATTTTCAAGTAATGCTGAAGTATCTTTTTTATTATTTGCAATGGTATACCATTTGTCAATAGGTAAATTTAAATTAAGTTGAGAAACTAAAACCTCTGGTATATAATCTAAAATAGATTTTAGGAATGCTCCGGACATTAAATATTCATTATCATTGAATGATGAATAATATGATAATATTGGAGTTGTAAATTTTCCGTCTTGACTGCCCTGCATCTTAATTGTATTATATGCATCTTTGCCTTGATAAGTAGTCTTTTGTGTAATATAAGTCGAATCATACGAAGTATAAGCAGATTTTGCATTAGTACTATCATATTTATAACTACCATTAATCCAATAGCTAGTAGTGTTCATTGTGTACATTGTAGTTGAATTAGTTTCCTCAATTACTACAGGATTACTTTTTTCTTTACAAGCTACTGCACCTAATACTACAGCGGCAATAGTAAGAACTTTAATTGTTTTGAATTTCATTTTTGTCTTTCAAAAATATTTATTGTTATATTATAAGAATTAATTTTTATATCTAATTACTCTGAAGCCTTCACCAATAATTTTTTCATCAATTACTTTTATTTCTTGAGGAATTAATTTACCTTTTAAAGTAAATTCAATATTTTGGTTTGGAGTAAAACCTTCAGCTAATCCGATACCTTCTGCGAAAGTAATTTGTTGCTCGAATGTAATAAATGGATTCTCAAGCTCAATCTTTTGTTTCCCGATTATTGGTACTTCATAGTAAACATCAACTTTGATTTTATGTAATAATTTATATTTAATTGCATTTACTAATTTATTGCTCATAGGGTCTAAAAACTTATTATCTTCAATTTTTGAAATATCTACATTATAAGATAAATCAACTGTAGCTGCTTCATAATTTGGAATTTTCATTCCTGTCATTACAATTGCAGTATCAAAAAGCATAAAATTACTTTTTGTTTTATCAGCAAGCAAGCACCAATTATCAGTAAATGATTTTAAATCAATAGACTTGAATAAAAAGTTATCAGAAATATTGATAAATGATTTTAAAAAATGTCCACTGATAAAATATTTATCATTATTTGAAGACACATAATACTGCATAGTTGAAGCATCGCCTAAAGCAGTTATAATTCTTTTTAATTCAAACCCTTGCTTTTCATTCCAATTCACAGAATTTATCACAAAGGTTGAATCATTATAAAGTTGAGTAGAAAATTCATTGTTTTCTGTTAGTGAAAAATATCCATTTATCCAATAACTATTATTTTTCAAACCAAACATTGTTTTTGTTTCTTCTGGAGTAGTACTATTATCGCTACATCCCACAAAAACAATTGCTAAAAGTACTAAAGATATAATTAATTTTATTTTTTTCATTTTCTTACCTTAAATTAAATACATAACCATTAAATTTAAAAATCATACCCACTAAATTTATATTAGTATAAGGTATCCATAATTTTACTACTCCATAATCACTATTTACTAGAAAATGCATATCCACACTAATATTTAGTAATAGATCTTGAGTCATTGTACTAGTGCCGTTATAATTAATTGTTCCAACATATTCTTGAACTTTAATTTTCTTATTTTGGAAATCATAATCTTTTAAATTCCCAGTTTTAAGCATATCCAAATTTAAAGTACCTTTAATATTTTTTGTTGTACCATTAGATTCAACTGTTTTATCTACAGTGATTTTTGCGGCATTCCAACTATTTAAATTATTATCTGCAATTTTATAATAATCTTTTGGTAATAAAAACATAGAGTCTAGGATATTAGGAGTCATAAAATTTACTATATCATTAATAATATCTGCTTCTAAGTACAATTTAGTACTATCGTAAGCATAATTATAAGAATAAATTTTAGGATCATTATCATATTTTTTATCAAAAAAGATTCCCATAATGTTATTTAAGCTAGGAATATTTTCTGATTTAATTTTTTCTAATTTCCCCATTTTAGTTGTATTTGGTACTTTAACCTCTTGTGAATCAATCGAATATTCTTCAAAATTTAGTATTGTTAAATTTTGAAGATTAAAATGTGTAGAAGAAGTAACAATAGTATCTTTATCATTATCATTATTATTCACATTCGTTGGATTGTCATCTGAGCATGAAAAAAGAAGAAAAGATATTAAGAAAAGCAACAAGATGTTATTGAATTTTTTCATTTTTTTTTCCAATTATTAATAAATATTATTTTTAGATTAACTATTTAAACTACAAAATATTGTTATTTAGATAATTTAACGATATTAATAAATATAAAGTTACAAAATTCATTTTAGTCATACTTTCATAAAAATATTTGAATTTTTATTATATAATATTTGTTAATGTAATTCGTTATTGTTTTATTAAACTTACATTTTTGTTTTTTTGATAAATAATTAGAAAATAAATGCCCGCACAAAACAATTCTTACGAATTTAAAGCTGAGATGAAGCAATTGCTTAAATTAATTGTTCATTCACTTTATACTAATCCTGAAATTTTCTTACGAGAACTCATTTCTAATAGTTCTGATGCTTTAAATAAAATTAGATTCATGCGTTCAAGTGGACAAGATTACATAAATCCAGAATTAGATTTAAATATTAAAATTACATTAGATAAGGAAAATAATTTATTTACAATTGAAGACACTGGAAATGGAATGACTAAAGATGAGTTAATTTCTCAGCTTGGTACAATTGCAAGTTCTGGTACATTAAATTTTTTAGAAAATTTAGCTAAAGAAAATAATAAAATAGATGCAAATTTAATTGGTCAATTCGGTGTTGGTTTTTATTCAGTATTCATGGTGACTGATGCAGTTAGCGTAGAAACTAAAAGTGCTTATCCAAATAATGATGCTTACATATGGAAATCAAATGGATTGGATACTTTTACTATAGAAAAATGCGACAAAGCTACAAGAGGCACAATAATTAGTTTTAAGCTAAAAGATGAGTACAAATCATTTTTAGAAGATTTTAATATTAAAAATATTCTTAAAAAATATTCAAATTTCGTTGATTTCCCTATTATCGTAAATAATGAAGTAGTCAATACACTTAATGCAATTTGGCATAAGAAAAAAGAAGATTTGCAAGTTGAAGAAGTAAATGAATTTTATAAATTTATTTCAAATGATTTTCAAGATCCACTTGGTTATCTTCAAGTAAATATCGAGGGTAATATTAATTTTAAAGCACTGTTATTTATTCCAAATTCTGCACCAGAAAACATTTTCCGTGATTTATATGACAAAACATTGCATTTATATTCCTCAAGAGTATTTATTCAAGATAATTGCAAGGAATTACTTCCAGATTACCTGAAATTCGTGCAAGGTGTTGTCGATACAGAGGATTTACCTTTAAATGTGTCAAGAGAAGTCATTCAAGCATCACCACTTATATCTAAAATTAGTAAATTACTTACTTCTAAAATTATTTCTTGGTTAGAATCTTGGGCGCAAAATGATAAAGAAAAATTTAATACATTTTATAAAAATTTTGGGAGCCTATTTAAAACAGGAATAAACTCTGACTTTGCTAATAAGGAAAAAATATTTGAACTATTAAGATTTGAGTCAACATCAATTACTAAAGGTGAGACTACCTCATTACACGGTTATGTTACAAGAATGAAACCAGACCAAGACGATATTTATTATGTTTTGGGTGAACACAGAGAGCTTATTGAAAATAATCCAAAATTAGAATATTATAAGAAAAATAATATTGAAGTCTTGCTATTGTCAGACCCTGTTGATTTTTTCACAATTCCTTATATCTTTGAATACCAAAAGAAAAAATTAACTTCGATAGAAAAAGCTCAAATTAAATCGACTGAAAATAATGATATTGACAACAAGACTAAAGAAACAAACTCAAAATTAATTGATATATTTCAAGAAATACTTAAAAACAAAATAGAAAAAGTAGTTGAATCAAATACTTTAATCGATTCTGCTGTTACTTTATCTGCTGGAACAAATGCAATGGATCCTCAGATGGAGAGAATGATGAAAATGTTTGATAAGAGCTATACAGACTCAAAAAAGATTTTAGAAATTAATCTAAAACACCCACTAATTCAAAATTTAGCTAAACTAATTGAAAAGAATGAAAAAGATAAAAATGTTAGCGAATATATCAATTTACTTTATTCAACCGCATTATTAATAGATGGTAATTTAAAAACAACGAATGAATTTGTTGAACAAATTAACTCTTTAATTCTGCAATCAACAACAAATGAGTTATCAAATTAATAAAAATATAGGAACAATATAAATGAAATTATCAGAATTTAAATATAATTTACCAAAAAACTCAATTGCAAAATTCCCTATTGATCCAAGAAATAATTCTAATTTAATGGTAATTGATAGAGAAACAGGCGAAATCGAAGAAATGATTTTCAAAGATATTGTTAATTTATTTCAAAAAGGTGATTGTATTGTTCTGAATGAGACAAAAGTTTTCCCTGCACGAATATTTGGGAAAAAAGAAAAAACCAACGCACAAATTGAAGTTATGTTACTTAGAGAATTAAAAGCCGAAGAAAAGTTCTGGGAAGTACAAGTAGAACCAGCAAGGAAAGTGCGAATTGGTAACAAAATCTATTTTGATGGAAATAAATTCTTTTGCGAAATTAATGACAATACTACCTCTCGTGGTAGAACTGTTGTTTTCACATATGATGGTGATATTTTTGATATTCTTCAAAAATTAGGTGAAATGCCACTACCTGAATATTTAAAACGGGAACCAACTGAATTTGACAAAGTATCATATCAATGTGTTTTCGCTAACCCAAATAATTTAGCTTCAATTGCTCCTCCTTCTGCTGGACTCCATTTTACTACAGATATGATTGAACATTTAGAAGACAAAGGCGTTAGAGTAGCAAAAGTTAATGTAAATATTGGTCACGGTGTATTTGATAAAATAGAAGTTGAAGATTTAACTAAGCATAGAATGAATTCTGAATATTTTGAAGTTACTCGCGAAAACTCAGAAAAAATTAATAAAACATTAAAAGCCAAAAAGAATGTTTATGCCATCGGCTCCTCTGTTGTAAGAGCTTTAGAATCTTCTGTTTTGACTTCAGGTACTGTAAAACCAAATAAAGGTTGGACTGATAAATTTATTTTTCCTCCATTTAATTTTAAGATCACCACTCGTCTTCTTACAAATTTCCACCAACCATCTTCTCCGTCTTTATTTCTAACTGCTGCTTTTGCAGGAAAAGAAAATACAATTAAGGCATACAAAAGAGCAATAAAAAATAATTATAGATTTTTATGTTATGGCGATGCGTTGTTAATTAAATAAACTTCGGTTAAACAAATATTAAAAATAAAAAGTCCATTTAATGATGGACTTTTTTATTTTTTAAAAAATTATTGGC
The DNA here is from genome assembly GCA_937875295.1 of uncultured bacterium. Lineage (GTDB taxonomy): Bacteria > Bacteroidota > Ignavibacteria > Kapaibacteriales > UBA2268 > CALLXS01. The sequence continues at coordinate 17,018 of CALLXS010000035.1, forward strand.
ATCAGTAAAACATTGAAATAAATCAGAAAAGTTATAACTATAGTTATTCTTAAAATGAAATATACCACAACTTCCTAAAATAATTACATAAATTATAAATCCAATTGGCACTAATAATGCATTACCATGTAAACCGATTAAATACATACTAAGTAAATATCCAGTAACAGCATAAATTACATATTTTAACAATAATTTTGAATTACCTTCTGCATTAATTAAAGTATTAAATAAGAAAAATGGTAAAAATAGTGCAGCAAAACTTAAAATTTTAAAAACTAAAGAACCATCAATATAAGCGGAATCTATAAATCTTTCATATACCCAATCAATCACACCAAATTGAACTGCAATAATACCAAAAATAAATCCAACAAGCAAAAATGATACAGATTTAATTAATAATTCCCGCACTCCTTTTATATCAAGTTTATTAATTCTTCTTATTATAGCTGGATATAATAATCCTTGCACGGCAAATAGTGTTTCATCAAAAACCCTAAAAAATGTTTTTGCAGTGTTATAAATACCATTTATCCTTTTATCAAAGAAATAAAGAATAATAATAGAATCTAAATATTTAGGTATTGCATTTAAAAATTGTGTAAATAACAAAGGTATTGAAAAATTCATCATTTGCTTTATTGTAATGTCTCCTTTAAGTCCAATTTTAATTTTTTTATGTACTAAAATTAATGCTACAATGGAGCTTACGATATTTCCACACATATACATAAATGCAAAATCGAGAAAATCCATATCAACTTTTAAATTAAAAATAAAATATAGCGTAATTAAAGTAATAGGTAAGAAGTACATCAAATTAATAACAAATAATTTATTCATTTCAGAATATTTATACACAAATTTTAAGCAATACATTCTTAATAAGCTAGCAATATTATATAAAGGTAAATATGTCAAAACTAAAATTATATCTTCCGGATTTTTAAAAGTATTTGCTATATGATCTTTAAAAATATATAAAAGGAATGGTAATAATAGTACAATCCCAATATGAATAAGCAATGCGAATAAATTGACTTTCGGAGCATTTTCTTCATTAATTCCAAATTGAATAATATTTACTAATGCAACTGCATCACTAATTACAAGTATCGCATTATTTAAATTTAATATTACGGCAAATAATCCCCAAATTTCTGGAGAAGTATGGTTAGCTTGCATGAGTGAAATCACTGCAAATCCGGCAAATAATCCTTTGTCAGCCATAGACCAAGTAATTTTATCTTTATAATCAGATAACTTCATTATTTACCTCTTCATATTTTACATTATATAATAGAATAAATCCTATTATGAAAAAAACAGATAATGATAATATTCCTAAACGGTAACTATGAGTTAAATCCATAGCAATAGCAAAGGCTAATGGTCCTAATAATGAAGAACCTTTTTCACTTAATTCATAAATACTAAAATATTCACCTTGTTTATCTTGAGGGATTAACTTTGAATACATAGACCTGCTTAATGCTTGAATACCTCCCATTCCAATGGCAATTACTCCGGCTAAGATGAAAAATTTAACTGCATTATCTAAATATAAATATGCAAAAATTACGGATATACACCATAAAACAATCAAAATTAAAATTGATAATTTACTACCTATTGGTTTTGAAATATAATTAAATAAAATAGCTCCTATAAAAGCCATAAATTGCACCATTAAAATTGCAATAATTATTGTATCTGTGTTCAATCCAATTTCTCTTTGCGCAAATTGAGCAGACATTACTATTACTGCTTGCACTCCGTCATTATAAAATATAAAAGCTAATAAAAATAATAATGCATTTTTGTGATTTTTTAAATCTAAAATTGTCAATTTTAATTTTTTTAAAGATTGTTTGACATTTAGCTTTTGAGATATCTGAATATTTGAGATATTATTATTCTTTAGCCATAAAAAAGGAAATATTGAAAATAATAACCACCATACTCCTGCAGATGTTAGCGAAATTCTAATTGCTATATCATTAGGCATATTTTTAAATATAGAGCCAGCATAATTAAACAATAATAAATTAAAGAATAAAAGTAATCCTCCGCCTAAATACCCTATTCCCCATCCAATTGAGGATACTTTATCACGATATTCAATTTCTGCAATCTGAGATAAGTAAGAATTATAAACAACCATTGAAGCACCAAAACAAATATTAGCTATAAGAAGTATAAAGCTACCAAAAAGGTAATTATCACCTGTGAGAAAATATAAGCTCATTGTAGAAAGTGATCCAATCAAAGTAAAAATTATCAATAATTGTTTTTTATAATTTGAATTATCTGAAATTGCTCCAACTATTGGTAAAAGTAAAAATTGAAATGCCACAGAAAGTGAAATTACATAAGGAAATAAAGAATCAGCATAAATTTTTATTCCGAAAGGATAAATATAGCCATTTATAGATGCACTTGAAGCAATAGAAGTAAGAAATGGTCCCATAAAAACTGTAATCACAGTAGTCGAAAAAGCGGAATTTGCCCAATCATACATATACCAGCCTATTCTCTCTTTTTTTGTACTTTTTCTTATATTTACCATTTTTTCAAGTTAACTTCGTATTTTTGTATTTTAAGAAAATTAAGATTTACAAAATTATAAAATTTATTATTAATTATGGATACAAATAATATTGAAATAAATAGAATTAATTCACTTGATAGAGCTGTAAGAATAATTTCTGAAGATGGCTTTTTTAGAGCTGTAGCTGTAAAAAATTCAAATTCAGCTAAAATTGCCCAGAATAAACATAATTATTCTGAAGAATTAGCCTTGCCACTTGCAAACGTATTTTCATTCGCAAATTTGACTTCAGCGTTTTTAAAAGGTGAAGAAAGAATTATAGTTGATTTGCAAAATTATAATAATATTGGGAAAATTTACGCAGAAGCAATGCCTATTGGTGAATTAAGGGGCTTTGTAACAAAAGAATCATTAAACGATTCTAAAATCCTTAAGGTTAGCCGTATATTATATGGTGAAGCTGAACCAATTACTGGTATAGTGGAAATTATTTCATCTAATATTTCCGAAATATTTGAGGAATATTTAAAAATGTCAGAACAGGTCAAATCATTTGTTATGCTTGATGCTACTGCTGATACAGGTGGGATTATTCAACAATCTGGAGGATTAATCGTTCAAGCTATGCCAGGAGCAAGTAATTCAAAAATAACAGAAGTTGATAATGCTATTAAATCAGCAAATTCATATTGTGATTATTTATCAAATGATCTTAGACCTGACCAAATCTTAAAGGCAATTTTACCATTTGAATTTAAAATAATAAAAAGTTCATTAGTTGACTTCTTCTGTAGATGTAGTAAAGATACATTTGTTAATAAATTAATCACATTAGGAATTGATGAAATTAAATCAATGAAAAACGATAATCACAATGAATTAGTATGTCAATTTTGCAATAATAAATACTACATTGAAGATAGAGAATTCGATAATATAATAATAAATCTCCAAGCAAAGAACAATTAATAAAAATGAAAAATCCTTATATATTTTTAATAGTGGCAATATTTTTCTTTTCATCTTGCGATGACTCTAATTTATTAAAAAGCCAAGCCAATAATAACTCCAACTTTTCAAATAATAATATCAAAGAAAATGAAATTATTGATAATTATAATTCTTTTCTGACTAAAATAGATATTCCCTCTAAGTTGGATTTCTGCGGTGAAAGAATTCCACTAGAAATAGATGAAGTACGAGAGCGAGTAGAACGTGAATTTTATATGCTTCTTCAGCAACAAGGACAAATTCTACTTTATTTAAAAAGATCAGGAAAATATTTCCCAACATTCGAGAAGATATTAAAAGAGGAAAATGCTCCTGATGATTTAAAATATTTATCTGTCGCTGAATCTGCGTTATTTATGGCAAGGTCTGGAAAAGGAGCCATAGGTCTCTGGCAATTTATGGAAGAAACTGCCAAATCCTATGGATTAACTGTAAATGACTATGTTGACGAAAGAAGACATGTTGTAAAAAGTACTTATGCCGGAATTGAATATTTAAAAAGAGGTTATATTAAGTATAAATCATGGATTAGTGCAGCTGCTGCATATAACATGGGATTTGGTGGATTTTCAGAAAATTTGAATTTCCAAAGTCAAGATAATTATTTTGATTTATTCTTGAATGAAGAAACTTCAAGATATATTTTTAGAATAGTTGTAATTAAAGAAATCATGTCTAATCCACAAAAATATGGATATAATATAAGTCCGGAACTATTGTATAAACCTGAAAAAGTTAAAATTGTAAAAGAAACTAATGCTATTCCAAATTTAGCAATATGGGCAAAATCTCATGGAACTTCCTATAAAGATGTAAAATTGCTAAATTTATGGATACTTAAAAGAGAATTACCTGCTCCTGGTAAAGACTCATTTTATGAAATTTTAATTCCTCAATAATTCAAAATAAAAATTTCAATTCAAATAATTTACTTCTTATTTAAAATTATAAATTTTGTATAAAAAAACTACTTTAGACAATGGGCTTAGAGTCCTATCTTATAATATTCCACAAGCAAATTCATTTGCTTTAGGTTTGTTTGTGAATTCAGGTTCAAGAGAAGATTTTCAGAATCATGAAGGTATTGCTCACTTTTTAGAACATAGCGTTTTTAGAAGAACTAAAGGTAAAACATCAAAAAAAATATCACAAGAATTTGAAAATTTGGGTGCATATACAAATGCATTCACTACAAAAGAAACTATTTGCTTTTACGTAAGGGCATTGCCTGATAATTTCCAAAAAATTATTAAACTATTATACGATATCACTATAAATCCAATTTTTTTAGATAAAGATATCGATAAAGAAAGAAAAATAATTAACGAGGAACTAAAATCTTATTATGATGATCCTGAAGAGTTAATTTTAGATTATTCTGATGAAATAATATTTAGAAATTCTAATTTATCTCATCCTATAATTGGTACAGAACAAAGCCTATTAAACATAAATAAAGATGAATTAGAGAGATTTCATCAATTACATCTAAATGCAAAGAATTTAATTATCTCTATTGTTAGTAATATCGAGCATGATAAAATCATAGATATAATTAATAAAATCTTTAAACTAAAAAATAACAGCATTTTTAATAATAATAGATCTATTTCAACATATAAACCAGAAAATCTGATCGTTGAAAAAGACTATGCACAAAATCACTTTCTTTTTAGTACTCGATCTTGTAAATTTTCAGATAACGAAAAATATGCTTTATCTGCGTTAAGTTTTCTACTTGGAGAGGGTAATAGTTCAATACTAAATTATAGCTTGAGAGAAAAATTTGGTCTAGTCTATTCTGTATATTCTAATTTACAATTCTATAGTGATACAGGTGTATTTAGTATTTATGCCGGTAGCGAAAATAAAAATATTGATAGAATTAAAAGTATTATTGAAAATGAATTTTATAAATTAAGCCAAAAACAATTTTCTGAAAAAGAATTGAATTTAGCAAAGCAACAATTAAAAGCCTCTGCAATTATGTCAATTGAAAATTTTTCTGACTTAATGCAAGATATTGCAAAAAACGAAATGATGAATCAACAATATTTAAACACTAATGAAATCTTTAATAAAATCGATGAAATTTCTATTGATTTATTAAATGAATTAGTTGAAAGATATATGAAAAATGATATTTGGTCAAAAATAATTTTTAAAATTACATAAAAATTAAATATTTTTGTAAAATTTATTTATTGAAATTTATTAAATAATAAAATATAGGTCATTATGAATAAAATTAATATTCTAAAGAAAAACATATTAATATGTTTGCTCCTTTTAATTACATGTAATTTAGGATATGCTGCAGAAAACCAACATTTTAAAATTTCTGCAAACCCATCAAAATTAGTAATTAAACAAGGAGAAAGATTTTCAGTTAGAGTTGTAATAAATTTTGAAAAAAATTGGCATTCATATGGAACAAGGAAAATCGTTGGTGTAGATGGATTTGGTCCAGAACAAACATCTTTTAAAGTTGAACCTAAAAGTTCTATTTTCGTCGATGGAAAAATTAAAACTCCTAAAATGGAAAAACACTACGATGAAGCATTTGAAACTGAAGTTGATTATTTACCTCAAAATACTGTAATTGAGATTCCACTTAAAGCAAAAAAAGATTTGAACTTAAGTAAAGATAAAATCTCAATTATTGCCCATATGCAACAATGTGATAATACTTCATGCTTGCCACCAGAAGATTTCAAAGCAGCTGTAAATCAAACAGTATATAAATCTACTATTATTAAAGAAGAAGAAGTAGCAGAATTAGATACTACTACTACTACAGAACTTACTGAAGAACCAGTAGAAAATGATTCTCAAACCGTTGCAACTACTATCGCTCAACCAGTAAAAGAAAATATCATAAATGATGATAATTCTCAAAATTCTAAGTCTGATGGTGAATCAGCAGGTTTACTTACTACATTAATTTTATCAATGCTTGCAGGATTAGGTGCTTTTATTACTCCATGTGTTTTTCCAATGGTACCAATCACTGTTTCGTTTTTCACGAAAAGAAATGAACAAGCTCCTGGCAAAGGTTTAAGAGACGCTTTGATATATGCTTTAGGTATTATTGTAGCATTTACTACTCTGGGAGTATTAGTATCAGCATTACTTGGTCCAGCCGGGATGCAAAACTTAGCAGCAAGTCCTTGGTTCAATTTAGCAATAGTTCTAATATTTTTACTATTCGGATTTAGCCTTTTTGGTGCTTATGAATTACAATTACCTACTTCATGGACAAATAATTTAAATGCTAAAAGTAATTCTACTAGTGGAGTAGCAAGTGTAATATTAATGTCGATTACATTCGCTCTTACTTCTTTCTCATGCACTGGACCTCTTGTTGCCGCTGCTTTAGTAAGCGCTTCTCAAGGTGAATGGTTTTATCCTATAGTAAGTATGGTTGGGTTTTCTTCGATGCTTGCTCTTCCATTCTTTTTATTAGCTCTATTCCCTGCAGCACTAAACAAATTACCAAAAGCTGGTGGTTGGATGAATAATGTAAAAGTAATATTAGGATTTATTGTTTTAGCTGTTACTTTGAAATATTTAAATAATGCTCTTATAGTATGGAATGCAGAAATTCCAAGAGATTTATTCTTATCAATGTGGTCTATTATTGCTTTGCTTTGCACAATCTATATTTTGGGAGTATTTAAAACTTCTCACGATTCACCGGTAAATAGCATTGGAGTTCCAAGAATACTATTTGCCTTATTATTTGGCACTTGGATGTTTTATATGATATCCGGCTTAGGAAATAATCGCCAATTAGGCTTTCTTGAATCTATGCTACCAATGCCATCAGAAGAAAATACTACTTTAGTAATGGCTGGAAATGCAACTTCAAATATCACACCGAACGCAACTTCTACTGAATGGTTCCATACATATAATGATGCTCTTGCTGATGCTAAAAAAAGCGGGAATAATATGCTTATTGATTTTACAGGAAAAACATGTACAAACTGCAAAATGATGGAAAAGAAATTATATCCTAATCCAAAAATACAAGAATTATTTGGAAAATTCTCCAGAGCTAAATTATATACTGACTTCCCAGAAAACAAAGAACTTCAATTGAAGAAATTTAATACTGTGGCTCTACCGTTATATGCAATCATTAATCCAGAAAATGAAGAAATAATTGCAACTATTGAATATACTACTAATCCTGATGAATTTATTAATTTTTTAAATAAGGGAATTAAATAATTTATAAGTAATAATATTTAATTAATATTTGTAATTAAAATAAAACAATCAATCGCTGGCTAGTCCAACGGTTGATTGTCTTTTTTAAGCTAACGTTTTTAAATATTTATTTAATTAACTTTATAAAATATTTTATAAATTATAAATTATTTTAATAATGTCTTTATTTGTATCTCAATAGTTCGATTATAAAATCTACCTTCAGGCAAATCATTGTCAAATAATGGATATTCTTCTCCAAGACCATAATATAATGCATCTTTCTTTTTAAGAGCTTTATAAACGATTTCTGCACGTTTTAGAGATAATTCTTTATTGTATTCTGCTTTTCCTGTCCTATCTGTATAACCTTTAATTTCAACTTTGCTTTCATCTTCAATTTTTGATTTAATAAAATCAACAATAAAAGCATTTTTCTCATCTAAAGTCGCTTTGTCGAAATCGAAAAGAATTAATTTAAATTTATCAATTTTATAATTATCAATTTGATTTATAATTTTTGATTTTAGAGAAATAAATTCTACATAAATTTTCTGCGGTAAGGTAAATTTCATATTACCATTAATATCTTCAGTTTGCAGTGTGTAATAAATTGGTAGATTACTAATTGGAATTGTTTTTGGATTTTCTTCGAAATTCCATTCTATGCTATCGCGAAGTTCAGAATTTTCATAATTAAAAGTTGAAGTTGTATTGCCTTCTTGATTAGCACTAATCCTATAAACAGACAATTTAGCATCTGTAGTTATAATTGGTTCGAAATATATTTTATTATGATTAGTAACTAAATTAATATATTCTAAATATACTGGTTCTAATATTTTTGGGTTGTCTGAATATAGCTCTACTCTCCTATTTTCTTGTTGCTTTTCGATTTCATCAATTGGAGTAGAAGCTAATTTAGGTAAATTTTCAAAAGTTAGTTTAATTCGATTGGAATCAATTTCCCATACATCAATAAAATAATTTTTAATTGTTTCAGCTCTATTTTTTGATAAAATCAAATTATTGTTTTCTATTTCTATCGATGAATTACATCCATTAATTGTCAAATTGCTTTCAGGATTTTCAAGCATTCTTTTTGCTACAATATTAAGTAAATTATAATAAACTTCAATAGAAGATTGATTAAATAGCTGATTTATATCGAAATTTTTAGTTTCATTATTATTTAATGTAATATAATCTTTTCTTAATTCAGAGCTATTTTCTTCAAAAAAGATATACGGTAATAATGGTTCATATTGCGATTGTGTAATTTCTTCTGTCTTTATAGAATAATCATATCTTTTATTTCCATTTTCGTCTATTATAAATGATTTTATTTGAGCTGTAAGATTACTTTTTTTCTTAATAAATAAAGTATCAGTCCTAAATAAATCATCATTAATGAAATGAGGTATACCTAATTTATAGAAATCCTCAGCTATTAAATCCTTTTCAATTAAAATAGTATCAATTGTTTCGATTGGTAGCTTTTTAGGACTTTCTTTAATTTTATTAAATCTATATCTAAGTGATAATCCGATATTTAGCGAATTTAATTTCCATTTTGGTATTTCTATATCATTTATAAGATTTATTAATCCAAAATGATATGAAATTTTTGGTTCTAATATCAAAGTTGAATCTAAATTTAATATATGCTTATAAGAGAACTGTAAATATGGAGAAAAATTAAATCTACTCATATTAACTAAATGTCCATCTATTGCATTTCTTATTTTAGAATAATTACCATTTTCGTCGATAAATGCTATATTAGGTTGATTAATAATTTCTTCTTTTTGATTAAACTCCCCACCAAAAATATAATCTAATTTTCCCCCTAAAGAAACAAATAATTTGTTCCAAATATTATATTTTACTCCTAATGACAAACCACTTGAAAATAATTTAGTGTAAATTGAATGCATTATGTCAGCTTTATGGGAAGTGCCATTTTGAATTATTGTTGTATTTTCTATTGTACTATTAATAGCACTTAAATTATAATATCCTAATTTATACTCAAACGAGAAATCTTCATTTAGCGGTTTTTCGAAAATTGCTCCAATAGCATAACGATTACCAAGACCCATTTTATATCCTTTTGAGCAATTAGGACAATTAGGGAGTTTTAGAAAATCAGTAGAATGAATATTTAGCAAATAATCCCCAAATAACCCTATTTCAAAGCGATAATTATTCCCATTCCTTTCTCCTTCATCTTTTGATATGCAAAATTGTGAAAATGCTAAAAAGAGAATAAATAAATATAAAATGAATTGAGAAAACAATATTTTTTTCATTTTAATTAATTAAAAAATATTAATATCAAATTTTGATTTAATAAAAAGGCTGAAAATAATTTCAGCCATAATTATAAATGCGGAAAGGGAGGGATTCGAACCCTCGATACCCTTGCAGGTATACACGCTTTCCAGGCGTGCCAGTTCAACCACTCCTGCACCTGTCCAAGTAAGAATTCACAAATATAAGTTTTTTT
>CALLXS010000036.1 GCA_937875295.1 uncultured bacterium
AGCCTTTAATGAGAACGATAACGCTGAATTTAAAGAGTTTGAGTATAATGCTATAGAAAGTGTGCCAACACGAAAAAACACTCAAAAAACTAAAGCAACGCAAGCTAATAGCAATAATTATAACGATGTAAGCAATAGTAAAAATATAAATGATAGTAATAAACAAAAGTTCATCAAATACTATAAGGAGACAAATCAATTGGACAATATTGATATTGAAAAGCTGATTAATCAGACATTTGAAAAAGTAAATGTAAAATGGGAGGCTGAAATTGCTAATGATATATTGGCAATTATGAATGAAATTAAAGATGCTTTAATTTTAGAAGGTAAAAAAGAGCCTGCTACAAAAACAGATACTGAAGCAAAGGATGCAGAATTTGCAGAAAAAACGAAAAATGCAAAAACTACTAATACTGATACTAAAGAAGAGAAAAAAGAAGTTAATTCGCAATATTCAGAATCAGAAAATAATGCAATTAATACTCTTAAATCAGAATTAGAAATTATGCGATCTCAATTACAACGTGAAAATGATAACAAATTCTTTAACGAAGTAATTAATAATGGTAAAATATTGCCAAAGCAACGTGAAGAAATTAGTAAAATATTAGATGTAATGCGAAATCCAGCTAATGTTAAAAAATATAATGAAAAAGATAATACAATAACAGCAGAAACATTATTGAAAGAATTTATATCTAATTTCCAACCGCATAGTATGTTTAATGAATTTGCTAAAAGCGAAGAAGCATTAAACGAAGAGAAAAGACAAAAAATTGAATTAATTAATTTAGCTAATGCCAGAAATAAAAAAAGGAGATTATAATAAATGAAAAAATTAGGATTAACCGTAGACCCAAATACAGTAGGTGACGGCGATATATTTTACAATATAAAAGAAACTAAACAAATTGATATTGTTTTAGAACATATTCCAGCACATCCGGCAACTGCTGAAGTAATGGGTGTTTATACTCTTACTATCGTCGAACAGCCAAGTGCCGGAGATAAACTTACTATTAATGATAGAACATTTGAATTTGTATCTAATGTAACAGCCGGTAAAGTACTAATCGGTGCTACAACCACTGAAACTGCAAGTGCTCTAAAGACTGCTATAGATACTATTCCTTTCTTTAACCTAACAACCTCTACTAATACTGTTATTTTTACACAAAAAGAAGCTGAAGTAGGTGATATACCTACAATAGCAATTGAGAAAGTAGAGAATAGTGTATTTGATGCAACTATAGAAACCACTGCAGTAGGAGTTGTTGCATTAGCAAACGATAGACCTGCTGGATATTTAGCTAAAAAAGGGGCTTTGATAATGTATAGGTATCATGATAACAAATATTTCTTAGCAACACCGGGAGATTTAGAATATTATAAAGATATCGCAGGTATATTAGGTATGGACACTGATAGTACTGTAGCTGATGCTAAAACATTTATTTTTGTTGAAGGACAGTTTGTTAAAAGCAAAGTAGAAGAAGCTACAGGTTTTGCTATTAAGAATACTGTGATCTTCAATAACAATTGTAACATTATATTAAAAGAGGAGATATAATAAATGAGTTTAGAATTAAATCTAAATAGCCAACGCTCTTTAATGGAGTACATGAATTTGGCAACACCAGTAGAACCGTTATTACTAAATAAAGTGTTCAACACACGTAAAGAGCATAACGTCTCTAATTATGTAGATTATTATACTATTGACCGATTAAATCGTTCAGCAAAATTCAGTGCAAACGAAAGTGAAGAACCTTACCAAGTAAAGAAAGCAAATGCAAGGCGTAGAATATCGTTTGAAATCCCACGCACTTGGGAATCTAAATTGTTTACATTAGCCGAGCTTCGTAATATTAATGACATTGGCAATCTTTATGGTAGCTCGGAGGTTAAAGCAAGGGCAGAGCAAGATTTCATTGCAAGCGAGCTTGAAGACCTTCAAGATAGAGTAATAGCGTTATATGAAGTATGTGCAGCGCAAGCAATTACAACAGGCAAGATTGATACAAGTGTTACAGATGTAAATTCACAATTTGAATTTTATTTTGATTTTAGCTTTACTGAAAAGAATACTCTAACGGTTGCTAATAAATGGAATATGGCTAATTCAAATCCAGTTGCTGATATAAATAAAGCAAAGTCAATTGTAAGACGTGCAACAAATATTAACCCTGATATTGTTATTATGGGAAGTAAAGCAGCTGAATATTTTGTTAATCATAAATCTGTTTACGACGCCTTAGATAAAAACAATTTAAGAGTTGGTGCAATTGATTTAACTGCTCAAGGTACCAGTAGCGGTAATCTTATATCAGCTAATTTCTTAGGTTGCCAAATATATGAATACGACCAAACATTTGTAAATAATCAAGGTAAAGAAATAGAAATATTCCCAGCTAATGCAGTTGTTGTTATTGCATCAAAAAGTAAAGGTAATATATTACATCGTGGCGTTATTGAAAGAAATGATCCTGTGAAACATATTACTAAAAGATTTATTGATGATTATTATGTAGCATATCATAATAATATTTATAACACTAATACCGAGTTAGAATGTGAATCAAGGAGAATACCGATGATCCACCAACCAGAAGCATTTGTTAATTTAGCTAATATTGCATAATCTAAAAGAAATATTATGTATTGCAGATTAGAAGATATTTATAATGCAAAAGAAATAAAGTATTTGTTATCTACGAGCAACGATATAGATAATCCGAGTACAGCAGACAATGCAATTATTCAAGCATTAATTAATAATTGTTCTGATTTTATTAATGATTATATAAGGGTAAGGTACGACTTGCCCTTATTAAATACACATAGTACATTAAAGCAAGTTTGTATTGATTTAGTAGTATATGAACTATTAAAGCGTAAAACAATCCCAAACAATGACGAATTATTCCTATATAAAAATGCTATTGATATATTAGAAAAGATACGTAGCGGTAAAATATTGCTTAACGAAGGTAACGATATAGATGCAACGCAATCTAATAAATCAACATTTAGCATTACTAAGAATGAATCAATATTTAATGGCACTATTGATAAATTCAAAAAGAGGTTTGAAATATAATAATATTATGATTAGTAGAAAAATATTACGAAAAACGATAAAAGACCATTTAAGTACTAAAATAAATGAAGTCCCTATCGAATATCTACCGGATAAATGGGAGGAATATAGAGTATTAAATGGTGTTGTATTAATCGATTATGCAAGCTTCAGAGTTGTCTGGACGCCAGCAAATTACTAAGACTAATATTACTCTTTATTTATGCTTAAGAACATATTTTCACAGCGAACAGCAATTAGAATTATTGGATAAAGTTCGCAAAGCAATGACCAATGACCTAACTGTGCAAGGTATGCCGTTCATATTTCAAGGCGACAACAAAATAGGAGAAGAAGATGGAGTATGGTATTGGCAGTTAGATTTCTATTTACCTGGAATACTATATCAAGGTGAATAATTGTAGAATATTCCTTTATGTAAGGATTAAAAAATTAATTAAGTTTCACATAAACAAATAAATTTATAAAGATGTTAAGCACCGCAGATATTATAGCAATAATTGCAATAGCAGTTACAATTGTTACATTAGTAGTTAAATACTATCGGAATACGACGGTTAATATTACTAAGATTATACACACATTAGAAAAAGAATTAAACTTAATCAAAGCTGATATTAATTACATTAAAGAAGATGTAAGTATATTAAAAGTTAATTATAATGACAATAGTGATATATTAGACGTTAGAAAAACGATTGATAAACTTGCTGATAAAATGAATAATTTAGATAAAATGGTGGATTCTATTGCTATTAAATTAGAATTATTGACAAATGGTATTAGCGGTATTAATATAAGAAATAAAACAACAAGGAAAATATAATTGAATTTCGAGTGGAGCAATAAAATATGTGAATTTAGCAAAAAATCACTCCATATTATTTAATAATGAATGAATACTTTAATTTAAATGCTCCGAAAAATTTAAGTTGCTCCACTTTTTATAAATTATACAACAACAAATCACAATTTACTCAATTAATAACTAAATAATAATATAAAAATCAAAAATAAAATGAAAGAACTATTAATTAAAATCAAAGAAAGCAAAATTACAAACTTTATATTAAGGCACATATCGTGGCTTATTGGTGTAGCCGTTGGTATCTATTTATTAGGTACAATTGAGGGCTTTATGAATTTCATTGTCTTTGTTTGTACAATGGAGTGTTTAGCTATTGGTTTGAGTATGTCGGCACTATTTGCTTATACTCGAATTAACTTTACTAAACTCTTAATTTACGGCGAAGACGGCATAATTGATGACGGCGAGGCTCTTGCATTCCAAAAAGTAATAGCTAATGTATTTGTAGGTGTCCATATTTTAGTTGCTATCTGTACTATGGTATTTTATAGCGGAGCTTTTGTAAAGTAATAAAATGAATGCTTTTGAATTCGATAATTGCAGCAAACTTTTTCACGGCGATTGTTTAGAGGGCATAAAGAGTATTCCAAACAATTCTATTGACGTAATACTCACAGATCCACCGTATTTGTATCTAAAACATAAATTAGATATACCATTCGACGAGGTCGCTTTATTTAATGAATATAAGCGAGTATTAAAGGACAAAGGCTTTGTCGTTATGTTTGGACGGGGAACGTCTTTTTACCGCTGGAACACATTATTAGCTGATTTAAATTTCGTATTTAAAGAAGAAATAATTTGGAATAAAAGGCAAAGTACAAGCCCTGTAACTCCTATAAGTAGGTTGCACGAGACAATTTCTATTCATACTAAAAAGAACGGAATTATAAACAAAAAAAACCGTGTCCCTTATTTAGAAGTCAAAGGTGAGAGCTTAAAAGATATGCAAGCAGATATTAAGAGACTTTGTACAGGGCTTAATAATCCTAAATCGCTTAAACTAATGCTTAAATACCTTGATAATGTAGAAAAAGGAGAAAAGATAAGGTGTATAGATTATGCTAATGGGGTTGACTATGGAAAGCACCATTTAACCGTGAGGGGTACTCTGATTAAACCAGACCAGTGCGTTAATCTTTTAATGTCAATAACCGACGGCAACAAGGAACGTTCAATTGTCCACGTGCAGAGGGAACATTTTACAATGCTACACCCAACGCAGAAGCCAGTTAGACTATTAGAAAGGTTATTAAATTTAGTAGTCCCAGCAGGTTCTGCTGGTATTACTGTATTA